>NZ_JAWLCI010000027.1:0-61904 GCF_041687215.1 Mariniphaga sp. | reverse complement strand
CCGTTTTATGTGGCGTTCCTTTAGTTGCCTGAGCAAGCGATCTTCAGTCAATTCTTTGTAAAACTTGAAGAACAGAAAATCCATTATGTCCCTTGCCGATAGGATGGGTATTTCGTCTTGGTTTAAAAGCTTCTCTTTGAGCATGAAGCACCCAACCATCATGTTTAGTGCAATTTGGTGATGCCACGGCAGCCATTTGCGTGTCTGGAATTGGTCCATCCCCAGGATTTGCTTCTGCTCCTTGAAACTGTGCTCTACAAAGAACCGCTGTGCCTGCATGTAGGCAACGGCCTGTTCGGTGTACTGCCCCAATGACGCATTGGTGAAGGAGTATTTGATTTCTTCCCCGTTCCTGGTTTTTCGTTTTGACACCACCAGTAGCCTGTTTTCCACTGTATTCGTGTTTTTGTCCCAAATGTACACCGTCCTGAAATGGAAGAGCCCTTTCAATACCCCTTTGGCTGAATGCCTGATGTCGATTGCTTTCCAGTCGGCAGGTTCCAACGAGCCAATATATTTGCATGCCGTGGTGTAGACCGTGCTGGCCTTTAGCTTCTTGGGCGAAGGGCCTTTGGCCGTTTTCCGTTCGGGGAGGTATAATTCCGGCTCCTCCAGGAATATCTGCTGGTCGGAGTGGATATCGAGCATATAAACCAGCCCCATGTTGTTGAT
Source organism: Mariniphaga sp. (assembly GCF_041687215.1). Taxonomy (NCBI): domain Bacteria; kingdom Pseudomonadati; phylum Bacteroidota; class Bacteroidia; order Marinilabiliales; family Prolixibacteraceae; genus Mariniphaga; species Mariniphaga sp. Next base: position 61,232 of record NZ_JAWLCI010000027.1, on the reverse strand, counting down.
TTCACGGGCAAAGGCGGCATCGTTGCCATATAGCCCGTCGGCCCCGACATAATCAAAGGTTATGCCCATCGCCAGTTGGTGCTTTATGATGTCGGCTGCCAGTTCTTGTTTTGTTTTAAAAGTCCTTTCTTCAACGGGTATGTCTGCTTTCTTGCACCGTTCGCTGTCGCTTGTCCATGAAGCGGGCAGGTACAAACGGCAGTCCACCAGTGAAGCATGTTTCCCGTTGCACAGGCAACCATAAACAGCTACTTGCGAATTGGCCGTTTTGCCCACATTGCCGCAGTATTGATGACCAACCCCCACGCTTTTATCACCCTTTTTTACCCATCCGCTTTCATCAATCAGCAACCCTGTGAGCGTTTGCCTGGGCAACGATTGGGAAACATCTTTGGCCACTTGGTCCATCACCGCACGTGCATCCCAGTTGGAATCGCTGATAAAATGGTGCATAGCATGATATTCCGTATCAAGGGTCTCGCTTATCCGTTCAATGTTGTTTAATTCACTGGTCACTTTTCCTTCAATGTATAAATGTACTTTATCGAAATTCGATTTGGTTTTGTTTTTGAAAAAATCATTATAGCCTGACACATAGGTAGATAGGCGCGATGCTGCCTCGATCAGTGTTTTACCATAATTTTGATTTTTCTTTATTCGATTTGTATTTGTCCGTTACCCATTGCAAACGATTTTTTTTGTTATTTTATGCATCTAATATACTATTATTCAATGGTTTTAACAAAATAAATACACATTAAAATTGAAGATTTTTAATCTGTCAAAGTAGAATTAGTAATTTATTATATCTGTCCACGTAATTATTATATTTTGTTTTGGTTCTCCTTTTTGGGTTCAGAACAAGTTTCTCTTTTTGTGTTTTTAGGAATTTTAATTTTATATCCGCTAAATTATAAAAGCAATATTCGAAAACAGCACCATGAATCTCGGTATTTTTTAGTAAGTACATCGCTGATAAAATGGACTGACGAATATCTTTGAGAGTTATCAAATAATCATTTACTTTTTCACTAAAATTTAAATAGTCACGAACTCTTTTCATGTCAATATGAGCAAATTCGCTCAGCTCAGAATAAAATTTCCCAATTTCAGATTCAGGTAAAATATTTTTCAAGTTCTTGATATTTGTTGGACTTAGTGAGCTTTTCATTTGATTAAATGAAAGATTTTCATATTCTTCCGGAGTAAACTGAGATAGATTTAAGCAATAATTTAACTGTTCAAATATTAACCGATTAATTGAGACACTTTCAAAGAAGAATTGATTCTTAATTAAAAAAAATAGACTTTCATAACTATTTTCTAAGCGAATAAAAGTAGATGTTAAACCAAGACTAATAACTGTTTCCTCCTTTAATTTTAAATTATCTAAATTTTTTCTGAATTCAGTTTTTGCCTGCCAAACCGTGTTTAGAATATCTTCTAAAAGCAAATTATATGGCTCTTTTTTAGCCAATGAAGGATTAAGATTCTTAATTTTGTTTTTTGCAATTTCTAACGTTTTGTAACCCATGTGATATTTAACAAAGGCTGCTTTTATGTCATTTTTTAGACTTTCATCTAAATCGTCTGGCAAAAAGTAATATAGATTACTCAAAGAGTGTCTTTCAAGATTATGAATACTATAATAGAAATTGTCAAACATAGTAATGAATTAATTCTTTTCCTGATTTAGTAGCTCTGTTCAAACTTGCGCATAACTTTATTATTTGTCCTCCGAAACTATACAATATTTTCTCCAGCCAGAAACCAGCCTGAAATATTATCAACCAAAGCTATTTTATACTTCAATTCGGTTTTTTCTTTGTGCCGAACAAATTTTTCTTCGAAATCTTCAGGGTTTCTGTAAAACGCTTTCCGGGATATTATTTCGGGTGTTCTGTTCAAACGGTTTTTGTTTTAGTTTACAGGCACTAAAACTAAAAATCTTTTGGTTGTAAAACAAGCAGTTGGTTGAAAATTTTATTGTTTAGTGGGGTTAGTTTGGAGAGCAAGTCATACCATCGCCCCAAGCGATAGCATGACGGTGGTTTTGTCCGTGTTTTATCGCTGCTTTAACAGACAGCAAACCAGGCCCGGATTACTTGCTGAAACCTGGCGGCAACAAACCGGCAACGGATTGAAGTACTGACGAAACTGAAGCGGCATCCAATTTTGAAAAGGCAAACCATCTTTTGCCCAAATCTTTAAGAGACGCACCGAGATGATAAACTTCGGTGTGGTCAATAATCAAAAAACGGTCGTGGCTTTTGGCAAAGGGTATCAGTTCAAAATGGCCGTATTGTTCGCTGGCTTTTTTTACATCCAGCAAAAGCTGCCTGCCGGTATTTTTTGAAAGCAAAAACACTTTTACATTTTTTCCACTTTTTGATAAATGCGTTAAAGTGGTTTCATCGATATAATTATCAATCAAAACAATGGTGTGCCTGGCCGTCCGGATAATTTTAGAGGCCAATTCGTAGGCATCAAATACTTGGCCGTCAAAGAATACGCCTTGTGTGGGAATAAGGTGGGTATGTATTTGCAGGTCTATTTGATTTACCTTGTTTTTTAAACTTTCAAAATTATCCTCTAATCGGTTCATCCGGTTATTGATGGCGTAACCTTTAAGCAAATAATCCCTTAACACACGAGTTGCCCAAATTCGGAACTGTGTGCCTTGTCTGGATTTTACACGATAACCAACTGATATGATGACATCAAGGTTGTAGAATGCTACGGGTTTGTCGGAATTAGGAATATGCATTTTTTGCATATTGCTTTCTTCATCTAATTCGCCTTCACTAAAAATATTGCGGATATGGCGTGAAATGACGGATTGGTCTCTTTGAAAAAGACGCACCAATTGTTCCTGACTAAGCCACACGGTTTCCCCATCAATTCTCACCTCAATTTGTTCGGCCAATTCATTTGGGCTATATAAAATGATTTCGTTTTTCATGCTAAAGCCTTTGCATTTTGTATTTTTCCTTTAATTACGCCATGTTGAGTAGTATGTTCCAAAATGGAACATACCACTTTTTCATCAAGTTCGCCCGACTTAAAAATATTCCCTAAATGTTTGGTAATAGCAGGACGTTGTGTACCAAACAAATCAGCTATTTGCTGTTGTGTAAGCCAAAATGTTTCGTGCTCAAATTGAATCTCAATCAGAACTGTTTTATCAATTGTTTGGTATATAACTATTTCATTCATTATTGACTTTTTCAACTGTCGCAAATTTTGCGACAATCACTTCTTTGTCTGATTCCTTTTCATTAATAGCATCATGGTTAGGATTACCAATTTCTTCTTCCCAAAATTGTTGACTGAACGGAAATTTAATCCGTAAAACTTCAGAGTTTCTGTAAATCGCTTTCCGGAAGGCTATGTCGGGTGTTCTGTTCAAACGGTTTATGTTTTAGTTTACAGGCATTAAAACTAAAAATCTTTTGGTTGTAAAACAAGTTGTTGGTTGAAAATTTTTATTGTTTAGTGGGGTTAATCCTCAAACGGATTGTTTTCAATTTTTGTAAAACCAAAAACTTCTATTGAATCTTCGTTCCTGTTTATTTTATACACTACTGTATATCCTTTGTAAATCAAATCGCGAATGTCATCCCTGTCAAAATAAATTGATTTCCTGTTTTTGTAAGGCATTTGAGGTATTTCCTTTATTCGCTGTAAAATATCCGTTTTGAATTTTCGGGCTGCACCAGGTTTATCCCGGGCAATGTAATCAATTTGATGATTTAGTTTCTCTTTAAAAAATTTGAGTACTTTAATCTTCATATTTCCGGATGGTGGCTTCAAGTTCCTGGTCGAGTTCATTGAAACTTATAAATTCTGCTTTTCCGTTTTCAATGTTTTCAAGTTCTTTTTTGAGGTATTCCTGAACTGAAAGGTACTCCTCATTTTCGTTAATGACTTCAATTTCATTTTTGCCGAAACGTTTGAGAAACCACATTAACGGCTGAAAAATACTATCATTTACCCTTAACCGAATTGTTTGCATGACAATTTTTTTTCAAATATAGGCATATTTGAATTCATTTTAAAACCGTTGTTGGGAACAAGTCATGCCATCGCCCAAAGCGTTAGCATGACGGAGAATTCAGTCAAATTTTTCGTTTTGAACATTGTTTTAAAAAGAATAAAACTTTACTTTTGTCGCTCTAAAAAAACTGAAAATTAACAATTTAAACATCATGAGTGACGAAAACAAATCCATCCATGAATTCGATTTCAATTTAATCTGCGAATATTTTTCTGCTATTGAAAGACAAGGCCCGGGGAGTCCGGAAGTTACCTTAAAAGCACTAAGTTTTATAGAAAATCTTACTTCTGAATCGCGCATTGCCGACATTGGCTGCGGTACCGGTGGGCAGACCATGGTGCTGGCACAACATGCACCGGGACAAATTACCGGGATTGACCTGTTTCCCAAATTCATCGATCTTTTTAACCAAAATGCAGCCAGACTGAACCTGCAGCATCGGGTGAAAGGCATTACGGGCTCGATGGAGAACCTTCCTTTTCCGGAAAACGAACTGGATGTAATCTGGTCGGAAGGCGCCATTTACAACATCGGTTTTGAACGTGGCCTGAACGAGTGGCGGAAATTCTTGAAAACCGGCGGCTACATTGCCGTTTCAGAAGCTTCGTGGTTTACCGAAAAACGACCGGACGAAATCCATAATTTCTGGATGGAAGCTTATCCGGAGATGGATACAATTCCCAACAAGGTAGCTCAATTGCAAAAAGCAGGTTACGTTCCGGTTGCCACGTTTATTTTACCCGAAAATTGCTGGACGGATCATTTTTATGTTCCGCAGGTGGCAGCGCAGGAAACCTTCCTGAAAAAATATCCCGGGAAGAAAACTGCCGAAGAACTGGTAACCAACATGCGCCGGGAAGCAGAGTTGTATGCCAGGTTTAAAGCCCACTACGGGTATGTTTTTTACATTGGGAAAAAGATATAAGAATTTATTCCGCAATCATTTCTGTTCTATTCCCACTCCGGAAACTGGGTAGTGTTCAAATCCAGTTTTGAGATGGTTTGCATATCCGATGCGCTCAGTTCAAAATCAAAAACATTCAGGTTCTCCGTCATGTGATCTTTTTGCGAAGTGCGCGGTATGGTTACAATGCCTCGTTGGTAATGCCACCGCAGGCTCACCTGCGCATTGGTTTTATTGTATTTTTTTCCTATTTCTGCCAGTGTTTCGTTTACAAACATTCCGTTGCGCCCCTGGGCAAACGGCGACCAGGCTTCCATTTGAATGCCGTTTTCTTTCAAAAATTTGTGATCTCCGGGTTGCTGGAAAAAAGCGTGTGCTTCAATCTGGTTTACAGCCGGTTTCACACTGAAATTATCCATTAAATCTTTAATCTGAGCCGGAGTGAAATTGCTCACACCAATGGCCTTGATTTTGCCTTCTTTGTAAAGTTCTTCCATGGCTTTCCACGAACCGTTTACATCGCCCCGCGGACGGTGAATGAGGTACAAGTCCAGGTAATCAAGTTGTAGTTTGTTCAGCGACGTTTCAAAGGCTTTTTTCGCATTTTCATAGCCCGAATCGTCCACCCACACTTTTGAAGTAACAAAAAGCTCTTTGCGGTCTATTCCGCTGCGTTTTATTCCGGCGCCAACTGCCTCTTCGTTTCCGTAAATTGTGGCCGTGTCGATGAGCCGGTAACCCAGAGAAATGGCGTCGGCAACACATCGTTCGCCCAGGTCGTCAGTAAGGTATAACGTACCAAAACCCAAAACCGGCATTTGAACGCCGTTGTTGAGAATAATTCGTTCAACAGGTGTTCCAAACGAATTGTTAAATGGAGCACCAAACAATTTTGATGTTCCCAGGCCAGCAAACATTGCTGCAGCTGTTACTTTTGCACCGGTTTGCAAAAATTCACGACGGTTTATTCCTTTTTTGTTCTTTTTTTCCATTTCGGTGATGTCTTTATTTGTTTTTCCTTATTATCCTTTCAAACAATTCTTCAGTTGAAATAAATCTGGACCAATTTTTCTTAATTAAACCTTTATGCAGTTCCTTATCTCCGCTCCACAATTTACCTTTAATCTGCTCTGTTAAGGCTACGAACTCTGTATCATCAATATCAACATCAAAAGTTAAAGATTCAGCAAATTCGTAAAATTCCCTTGAAATAAGTTTGACGTTAATAAACCTTATTCTACTGGTTATTAGAAGTAATACTCTGTTAAGTTCATAGTCCGAATAATTTGAAATATTTTGGATTTTGTCTTTATGTTCTTGAATCTCTCTCAATAATTGTTCAGTAGAATAAAAATTAAGGTTGCTTTTTGGCTGTAGCAATATCCTCGCTATTTTGCTTTTTGAATTTAAAATTGCACTAAAAACAATATTTGTGTCAACAACTATTCTCATTTATCCAGTTGTTGCTTTGTTCTCTCCCAGCGACCTTTTTTTATAGTTTTCACCAAATCATCAACATCTTTCTGAGCAACTTTTGTTTTTCGGGTTAACTCTTTATATTCAAACAAATCAGTAAGATCCTGCAGATCATCCAAACTGATATTTTTTGGAAACCTGAATATAATTTCGTCTGGTGTTCTTTCGATAATCATAACTCTTTTTCTTCAAATATACGCATTTCTGTCCAATCCGTTATTTTGAATAATGAAATGATGAGAGACTGTCTAAAAATTAAGGCAACAATCAATTTTGTCATGTTGAGCGAAGTCTAAACATCTGTTCTTCATACGTATAGATTCTTCGACTACGCTCAGAATGACAGGAACAATAACTTTTGAGACAGCCTCAGTTTTTAAACGAAATCTAAACATCCTTTGTCAGCTCCTCCAAAAATCCAAACAACTCTTTCCTTATCAGCGGCTTTAATTGCTGCCGGACCAAATTGTGATAACTGTTCAGCCATTCCCTCTCTTTTTCTGAAAGAATGCTGAAATCAATTAACCGGGTGTCGATGGGACAAAGTGTAAGCGTTTCGAAACCAAAAAAATGGCCAAACGTGGTAGTTTCTTTTTCCACACAAACGATCATATTTTCGGTGCGGATGCCGTATTCGCCTTCGCGGTACAACCCGGGTTCATTGGACATAACCATGCCTGGTAAAATTGAAATTTCGCTATATTCCTTACGGATGGACATGGGCCCTTCGTGCACATTCAAAAAATGCCCAACCCCGTGCCCTGTTCCGTGACCGTAATTCAGTCCGTTTTCCCACAAAGCTTTGCGTGCCAGAATATCCAAATGGCAACCTTTTGTTCCGGCAGGAAATTTTGTTATTGTCAGGGCAATCATTCCTTTCAGCACCAGGGTAAAATCGGTTTTCTGCTGTTGTGTAACTTCACCCAACGCCACCGTGCGGGTAATATCGGTTGTTCCCTGCAAATATTGCCCGCCCGAATCGAACAACAAAATTCCATCTGCTTCAAGTGGCAGCGCATTTTCGGCACCAACATTCAGGTGAACAATGGCTCCGTGCTCTTTGTACCCCACAATGGGAGCAAAGCTTTCGCCTTTAAAATCGTTCTGCCGCGAACGGAATTCAGCCAGTTTGCGGCCGGCAGTGTATTCGGTAACTGTACCTTTTCCCACATTTTCCCTGAGCCAGAAAAGAAACTCCAGCAAGGCCACCCCGTCTTTTTTCATGGCGTCGCGGAAACCGGCAAGCTCAGTTTTGTTTTTTTGGGCTTTCAGCAACGCAACCAACGATGTTCCCTCAACCAGTTTATTTTCAGAATGAAGCGCACCGTAAACAGCAAAACCGGCAGAACCTGAATCGATAAAAATTCTCTTTCCGCGCACAGATTTTAACCAAACCGGGAAATTACTGTAAGGTATCAGGGTAATTTTTTCCTTTTCAAAATGGGTTTTCAAATCGTGAGGAACTTTGGCTTCGTCAACAAACAAAATCCAGTCATTTTTCCCAACTATGCCATAGCCGGCAAATACCGGGTTGTAGGGAATGTCGGAACCTCTGAGGTTAAAAACCCAGGCTAGTTCGTCGAGGGTAGTGATTACCTGAAAATCAGCATCGTATTTTTTCAGTTCGGCAGTTAGCAAATCCTTTTTATCTTTTCTTGAAAGTCCAACATAATGATGTTTCAATTCGAAAACCAAATCAGTTGGCATTTCGGGGCGGTTTTCCCAGATTTTTTCAAACAAATCGGGTGTTTCCACCATGCTGATGCCGGCCTTGTTCAGGCAATTATCCAGATTTCTGAATGCTGAAACCGACAGGGTTTGCGGATCGAAACCCACTTTGCTTCCTGCCTGCAGCTTTTTAGCCAGCCATTTTTCCGGTGGAACAGCCTCCGCAATGCGCAGTTTATACATTTTTATTCCTGCACCTTTCAGTTGTTCTTCAGCCTGCAAAAAATAGCGCGAATCGGTCCAAAGCCCGGCTTCTTCCTGGGTTACCACCACCACGCCATAAGAACCGGTGAACCCGGAAATATAAGCGCGGGTTTGCCAGCGGTCGGGCAAATATTCACTGGCATGCGGGTCGGTGCCCGAAATGTACCAGGCATCGAGGTTGAGCCTGAGCAACTCCATTCGAAGGGCTTTTATTCTGTGGCGGATTTCATTCATTTTCTGAAAAATTGTTTTACAAAATAGTTTATTGACGGGGCCGGAATCTGGTTGAAATCAATTTCATTTTCAGCATAAAACCGGAAATCCAGAATATCGTCCTGGGCTTTTAACCCGGAAACAGTTTCGGGAATTACACGAAAAGCCATGTCGAGCGTAAACACGCTAATGCCTGAAAAAATATATTCATTGGGCGCTGAAGTAAAGTATTCCATTGATTTTACTTTCATTCCCAGCTCCTCAAAAAGTTCGCGTTCAACAGCTTCCTCGGCTGATTCACCCGGGTCGATAAATCCGCCGGGTAAATCCAGTTTTCCGTAATCCGGTTCCACAGCGCGCGTGGTGAGCAGCAATTTTCCTTCAGGATTAACCACCAAAGCAGCCACGGCAGCAGCCGAATTCACATAAAAATGAAACCCGCAATTGGTGCATTTTAACGACAAATCAGCATGAGAATTTAATTCAGGTGAACCACATTTCGGGCAAAATTTCAGCACATTCAGCGGATGGGTAGATTGCATCAGTTTATTACTTTAAAAGCTTTCAGCCAGTTGTAAAACAGTTCGGGCCAGTTATCAACGGGAAGGGTTTTTTTGTTCATTCCAAAACCGTGTCCTCCTTCGGCAAAAATGTGCATTTCGGCGGGCACATTATTTTTTTTCAGCGCCAGGTAAAATTCGACTGAATTTCGCGGAACCACACTTTTGTCATCGTCGGCCAGAACAAGAAAGGTGGGTGGCGTTTCGGGCGAAACATGCAGTTCGTTGGAATATTTTTCAACCAGTTCCCAGTTGTTGCCTTCGCCAATAAGGTTTTTACGCGAACCCATGTGGCCAAACTCTTCGCGGAACGTGATTACCGGATAAAGCAGCAACATAAAATCGGGGCGGCTACTTATTTTTTCAAGTGGCTCGCTGCTTTCCTTATTTCCATAATCGAAACGGGTTCCAACAGTTGAAGCCAGATGGCCGCCTGCCGAAGAACCGGCAATTCCTATTTTTTCAGGATGAATTCCCCACTCTTCGGCATTGCTGCGCACAATGCGCATGGCCTGCCGTGCATCGCCCGAAGGAATTTCGTGGTGACCATAAGGCAGCCGGTATTTCAGCACAATTCCGGCCACGCCTTTTTCCTGCAGCCATTCTGCCATTTGGTAGCCTTCGTGGTCCATGGCTTCAATCCAATAGCCGCCACCGGGACAAATGACCACAGCCGCGCCGGTATTTTTTTCCTTTTCCGGCAGGTAAACATACATTTCGGCTTCCGAAACATTACGTACCCGGACACCTTCGAACTTTTCTTCCGGTTCGTCCATACCATTGTGGTTTGGCGCTCCGTTGGGCCAAACTTTTAAGGTTATATCCTGTGCATTCAAACTAAAAGTGATTAAAAAAAGGGTTACAAAAAAAGCTATTTGTCTCATTTTATTTCGATTTAGCGCCAACAAAAAAGTGTTCCTTTTCGGCAAACAGTACGTTAAACGTTGTAAGTGAACCGTAAATTCGGGTAATATATTGCTGAAGGTTCACCTTTTCCTCGTCGGTGAGCACACTGTTGCTGTTTATGTTTTGCTCGAGTACACGGAGGCGGTCGCGCAACATTACTATTTTATGGAAAAATGCTTCGACGGGAATTTCCTTGGGTTTCAGTTCAGGATTTGCCGGCTGCAAAAGCAGTGTTCCGCCTTTCCATTTATCGCCCAAAGGCACAATTGCATTCAACGCTCCGTATTGATCGAGAACGTATTTGATGGCACTTTCCACTTCGGTGATGGTAATTCCTTTGTGTGGAGGCGCATCCACATTTTTTTCCAAAACAGTTAAATCGGTATTTCGTTTGGTCATTTCAATTTTACCACCTTTTTCGAAAAAAATTTCGTAAGCAGTAAGTTTGTTTTTACTTATGATTCCTTCTCCGTAGCGGGGATGTTCCACGCGGGTACCAACTGATAGTTCTTCCATTTTTTAATCTTCTCATTAAGTTAACGCAAAGGTAAAAGTAAAAATATTTTATTGCGGAACGGCGGGCAATTTTAAAAATCGATATTGTATTCAAAAAAAACTATTTTTGCCGCATGTTAATGTATCTTTTAGTTGAAGGAATTCTAATCGGTTTTTTGGCTTCAATACCACTCGGACCGGTGAATATTTTAGTTATACAGCGCACCATAAGCAACAGCCGGAAGGAAGGTTTTTATTCCGGGTTGGGCGTTGCTTTGTCTGATACTTTGTATGCCAGTTTTGCGGCATTCAGCGTGGGATTCATTCTTCAATTCATAAAAGAATATGACCTGGTTTTCAGAATCACTGTTTCGCTTTTACTGCTTTTGCTGGGCTTTTTCATTTTTTTTACCAACCCTGGAAAAAACAGAAGCACCGGCGAAACCGGAAAAGGCAACTACCTTAAACGGTTCGCTTCCACCTTTTTACTCACGGTATCAAATCCGCTGATTATTTTTCTGCACCTGGCTTTGTTTACCAGTTTTGGAATTGCCCTGAACGTGAATCATCCCTCAGAGGCGTTTGTCGTTTTACTGGGTTTTTTGGCGGGTGCCGTAACCTGGTGGTTTTCCATTACCGGAATTGTAAGCCGGTTCAGGAATTTTTTCAGCCTGAAAATATGCCTCTGGTTTAACCGGATTGCCGGAAGCTTAATCATTCTCCTGATTACCGGTTCGCTTATCTTTTTTTTCTTGCCATAAATAGCAACCTTAAGCTTTATTTAAAAGGCGAATCAGGCTCTCTGGCAAAAATTTTATACGACATTTTATCGATAAAACGTGGGAAAAATTTGGAAAGGAATACGGTCAGTTTTCCTTCGGCAAAAGTGAGTACCAATTCTCTTTTTTGTTTCTGAACAGCATTAAAAATATGGACTGCACATTCTTCTGCCGACATCATTTTATTTTCGTTCCGGGGAGTTTCGCCTTGTTGTTTCCCTTCACCGTTAAGGGCAGATTTTCGGATTTCGGAGGTAGTAAATCCCGGAGCAGCAATGAGCACATGCAGTCCGGTTTTCAGATTTTCAACCCTGACAGTTTCCAAAAAACCACGAACGGCAAATTTTGAGGCAGAATATCCGGTCCGCCCGGGTAATCCAATATAACCGCCAACAGAAATAACTCCTACCAGCGAACCTTTTGTTTTCAACAAATGCGGCAATGCAAACCTGGTACAATAAACTGTTCCCCAGTAGTTCACATCCATAACTTTACGCATCACCTCCATTTCGGTCTGGTTAAAAAGCGCGCGCATGGAAATGCCGGCATTGTTTATCAGCACATCAATCCTGCCAAATTTTTCTATCGTTCTATTTATTAGATTTTCGCAATCAGATTCTACAGTCACATCGGTTCTTACCGGGAAAATTTCAGTATTTTCAATGCGCTTCTGCAATTCTTTTAACCTGTCTTCGCGGCGGGCAGCCAGAACCACACTCCAGCCTTCTGCAGCATATTTTTCGGCCAGCGCCTTTCCAATTCCGGATGATGCTCCGGTGATTATGACTACTTTTTTTTGCATAAATAAACCCTTAACGGGTAATTCCACATTAGAAAATTTGATTGACGAAAGTATAAAATTTTAAGCTACTCAGGCAGAAAATCGACATCATTAAAATAAAAATATAAGTGTTAAACAGCAAGCCCGTTAAATTCTGACTGGAACAAATCGCATTTTTCAGCCTTTATTCGGCTGAATTGCAGAACGATTTTTTTAAAACTTCACGTAAACAAAACTTTCAGACAGGAAAATTTCGGCAGATATTTCCAATGCATTTTCAATATTTTTACAGGAAAAGTTATTGTTTAACCGAAAGTTTATAGATAGTGGTTGATTTATAAACTTCGCCCGCATTTAAAAGCGTTGAAGGGAAACCGGGTTGATTCGGACTGTCGGGAAAATGCTGGGTTTCCAAACAAAAACCGGTGCGGGCACCATACGGTTTTCCACTATTTCCAATTTCGGTTCCTTTCAGGTGATTTCCGGTGTAAAGCTGAACTCCGGGTTCGGTGGTAAAAACTTCCATATACCGTCCACTTTCGGGTTCAAAAGCACTTGCTGCAAAAGCCAGTTCGTCAGCCTCTTTATTAATAACATAATTGAAGTCGTAACCCGATGCAAATTTAAGTTGTGGATGGTCAGCATCAATTCTTTCACCAACGGAATGAGGCGAAGTAAAATCGAGCGCTGTTCCCCTGATGTCCACAATTTCTCCGGTCGGAATCATGCTGTTATCCACAACCGGAGTTGCTTTATCAGCATTAATTACCAGCACATGGTCCAGAATATCACCGTTTCCTTCACCCCTCAAATTAAAATAGCTGTGATTGGTCAGGTTAATATGTGTGGGTTTGTCGGTAGTAACTTCGTAATCAATTTTCAGCTCATTATCATCGGTAAGTGTGTAAGTTACTTTTGCTTTTTTGTTTCCCGGAAAACCATATTCCCCGTCTGCACTTTCGAGCATAAATGTGGTTACATTTCCGTTTTTTTCAAAATCCCAAACTTTTCGGTACCAACTGTCCGGACCGGAATGCAAACAGGCATCGCCATTATTCACCGGCAATTGAAAAGTTTCTTCGCCAATGGTAAATTGTGCATTGGCAATGCGGTTGGCAAACGGCCCAACAACAGCTCCATGACTTGCGCCATATTGCTGATATTCAGCCAATGAGTTGAATCCAAGCAAAATATCGGCTAAGTTCCTGTTTTTATCGGGTGCATAAATGGAAATTATTTTTGCACCATAATTGGTAAGGGTAACTACCATTCCATTTTCGTTTTCCATGGTAAACATCCGGGTGGTTTTCCCATCAATTAATCCCTCGAAATCTGATTTTGAGTAAGGCATTTCTATTTCATTTTTAGTTGTGGAAGTGCATGCTGCAAAAACAGCAATAAGCAGTAACAGGCTAATTCTTTTTTTCATTGTGAGTATTTTTTTCATCTCATTATAATTGTTAATTTTCAACTGTATTCGATGGAACTCCCATGAAAATTACAATGTCACTCGTTTGTTAATAATTTTATTCATGATCGTTTCATACAGAAATTTCGAAATTGATTTTTTACTGGGCTAAAATACAAATTCGTGTTGAAAACGCTGCTTTTTCGGTGAAAGATTCTAGCACGAAAACTTCAGCAGACGGGTCTGTCTTTTTTCATGTGCTTCCCAAATGCTGATTTAAACTTTTCTTTTCAGGTAATCGGGAAGGTTTTCATGCGGAAATTCAATTTCAATTACATCGCCTTCTTTCCATTTTTTGGCAATAATGCAATATTGGCCCGGCTGAGCAAAATATTTCACGCCTTTAACAGTAACTGAGGTTCCTTCAGCCCAAACTGGGATACGCACAAAAACTTCGATGTAACGTTTTATTTCCATATTGAAATTTATACGGATACTTCCACTTTCGGGGAAACTGGTTTTCTGGGCAATTTTAACTCCTCCGCCAAGCGTGTGTTGATAGCTGATTTCCTTTGGTAAAAAAAGATTTATATGAATATGATCCACATTTTTAGTGAAAATATAGGGCGAAACAAGGGAATCAAAAAGTTGAGATTCACCAGCGAAACTATTCCAGGCAATTTTTTCCATTTCTTCAGTAAAGCGGGCTTCACCTGTAAGCTGAAACAAAAATCCGGTAATTTGAAACCATTGGAGATTTTCTTCCTGAGTTAATTGATGCGATGATGTGTTGTTTTTAAATTTTTGCCAGGAAGCCAGAAATTTCTCCAATTCAAATCCTTCATTTTCCTGAAGGTACATTTTCTGAAAACCAGATAATTCATTCAGCGCAGCAAACATTTCACCAGTAGCGGCTTGAAGGTTTTTCTGTTCAGTTATAAATTCATTTTTTAAGGGCGATTCTTCTCCAGTTAAGACAATGGGATGAGTTGCCATTTCAGGAAACTTTTCGTGGCGACTGCAAGATATGATTAACTGAAAAAAAATACCGAGAAGAAAAATCCGTTTCATGTAAATTCAAGTTCAAAATTCAGAAATAGTAACATCAAACTCATTTCAGGGTTCAGCCAACACGTTAAATAATCAAATTCAAAAATACCTGACTGGCTTCAGTAAAATAAATCCATATATTTGTATCCTAATTTCAAGCATTTTTATTATGATTTAAACGCTCTTTTTCAATCAGTTTGAAATTCTTCAGACAAATCATTCAAAAAATATATTTATTGAATTCGGAATTATTTAAACAGTAACCATAAAAATGTTCGGGTACAAAATACAAAATTTTATTCCAGCCAGTGTTCGTTCAATCCAGCTAAAGCAACTCTGGAAAGATGTAAAAGAGGCCATTTCGGGAACCGAGCGGGATTTTACGGAAACCAGTCTGGGGCATGCCATTTTTATTCTGGCCGTACCCATGGTGCTTGAAATGATTATGGAATCGGTTTTTGCCGTGGTGGACATTTTTTTCGTTTCAAAACTGGGCTCGGGTGCCGTTGCAACGGTTGGCATTACTGAGTCGGTTATGACCATTGTTTATGCTGTTGGGGCCGGACTGAGCATGGCCACCACTGCCCTTGTGGCTCGCCGAATTGGAGAAAAGCGTAAAAAGGAAGCCGGAGAAGTGGCGTTTCAGGCCATATTGGTTGGTGTTTTTGTTTCACTTATAATTGGAATTCCCGGGGTGATTTTTGCCAAAGAATTTTTACTGCTGATGGGTGCCACCCCTGAGATGGCAGAAGAGGGTTGGCTTTACCCAGCTATTATTTTTGGCAGTAATTCGGTGGTTATGCTTTTATTTATCATTAACGCCGTTTTTCGCAGTTCGGGCGACGCAGCCATTTCGATGCGGGTGGTTTGGTTTGCCAACCTGATTAACCTTGTGCTGGATCCTCTGCTTATTTTCGGCATTGGTCCGTTTCCTGAACTGGGATTGGCAGGTGCTGCCGTTGCAACGGGCATTGGCCGCGGACTGGCGGTTATTTATCAGTTTTACCTGCTTTTCAAAGGTAATCACCGAATAAAATTATACCTGGCAAACATAAAAATCAAAGTTGCAGTGATGATGGAATTACTTCACATCTCCGGCGGCGGAATCATGCAAAACCTGATAGCCACTTCGAGCTGGATTTTTCTGGTACGAATTATTGCTGTAAGCGGTCCGGATGCTTTGGCAGGATATACCATTGCCATCCGGATAATTCTTTTTGCATTGCTTCCGGCCTGGGGGGTAAGTAATGCTGCTGCCACGCTGGTTGGGCAAAACCTGGGCGCAAAACACCCCGACCGGGCCGAAAAATCGGTTTGGATAACGGGTTATGTGAATATGGTCTTCATGGGCTTTATCGGATTAATTCTTGTTCTTTTTCCCGATTTTTTTATCCAATTGTTTATTCACGAACCTGCCGTGCTTGAAAACGGGGCAATGGCATTAAGAATAGTGAGTTTTGGATTTCTGTTCTATGCTTTAGGGATGGTGCTTATTCAGGGATTCAACGGAAGTGGCGACACATTTACCCCTACTAAAATCAACCTGGTTTGTTTTTGGCTGGTCGAAATTCCACTTGCATATTTACTTGCCATTGTTCTCGGTAAAGGATTGGCAGGAGCAAGTATTGCTATTGTTACCGCTGAAAGTTTACTCGCACTAATTGCATTTTTCCTTTTCAGAAAAGGAAAGTGGAAACTTCAAAAAGTGTGATAAATCCTTTTGCTCCAGAAATTATACCCTGTCAAATTACGGTCAGGAATAAACAATTTTTTTCGGAAAAGTAAAACTCAATTTTAGTTTTTAGTGTTGTACTTATTGTTATTTGCTGTCTGGGTTTTGCGATTTGATTACATTTAAATTTCTAATTTTTAATTGTCTATGAATTTAAATATTGAAGGAAAAGTATTTATGGTAGCCGCTTCCAGCAAGGGATTGGGGTTTGGCATTGCTCGCGAACTGGCCAAAAACGGCGCCACAGTTTGTTTAGCCAGCCGCACAAAAAATGAAGTGGAAGCGGCAGCTCAAAAATTGAGAACGGAAACAAATGCCACTGTTCATGCCTCGGTTTTTGATGCTTCGGAAGCAAAATCCATTGAAAACTGGGTGAACGAAGTGGTTCAGGCATTTGAACGCATTGACGGACTGGTAGTGAATGCCGGCGGACCGCCACCGGGAAATTTCGATGATTTTACTGACGACAACTGGCAGGCTGCCTTTAATCTGACATTGATGAGCGCGGTACGAATGATTCGCGGCGTTTTGCCCCACATGCGCTCCGGCGGCGGAGGTTCCGTTTTAACTATCACTTCGCTTTCGGTGAAGGAGCCGATTAACGGACTGCTGCTTTCCAACGTTTTCCGGTCGGGAGTTGCCAGCCTGGTAAAAAGTTTAGCCAACGAACTGGCCGGTGAAAATATTCGGGTAAACAATCTCATTCCCGGCCGTATCGACACCGACCGTGTAAAATCACTGGACAAAAACATTTCAGAAAAACAGGGCGTTCCGGTGGAAAAAATAAAAGAGCAACACGAAGCTTTAATTCCGCTGGGCCGTTACGGAACCACTGAAGAATTTGGCAAAGCCGGCGCATTTTTACTTTCCGATGCTGCCTCATATATTACCGG
The DNA here is from genome assembly GCF_041687215.1 of Mariniphaga sp. Taxonomy (NCBI): domain Bacteria; kingdom Pseudomonadati; phylum Bacteroidota; class Bacteroidia; order Marinilabiliales; family Prolixibacteraceae; genus Mariniphaga; species Mariniphaga sp. The sequence continues at coordinate 44,046 of NZ_JAWLCI010000027.1, read as the reverse complement.
AGCAAGTTTGGTCGTGGATGGCGGGTTGCTGAAAGGAGTTTAACAGGAGTGGCGATTTTCAATCGTTAATTCTTTGCAAAATATTTTCAACGCGGAAAGTTTTGGAAAAACCCATTTTAAAAATTATAAACGAACAGGGAAACTCATTTTCACCCCGGCACTAATCCTTTCCCGAACCTCACCCATCCAGTTGTCTTTCAGTTTATATTTCACAAATGGAATAAACCGGATTGTAAGATTTTCTTTTATTGTCTAATTAAATCCTGTACCAAAATAAAGGTCGGCAGAAAATTTCGGACTTGAACTGTAATTCGTATTTTCCGTATTGTCTTTCCAGTCTCCAATATCGATGTTGTTTATATAAAGTTCTTTTCCTTTCACGAGCCATCCCGGATACAATCCAAATTCTGTAAAAAATTTCTGCTTGAATTCAATTCTCATAATAACAGGAAGATATAATTCATGTGCCGGCCTTTTAAAAAAACTTTTTCTACCAACAGAATATTTCCAAATACTGTAGAAATAACTTACGCCGGATGACAGGGATATTTTGCTGTTCAATCCAAACTCATAAAGAATTTCAGCACCGGGGTTGAGGGGAACAAAAGAATTATGTGAATATTTGTCTTTATAAAAACTAAATTGAGGGTTTATAATTAATGCTGAGGTTTTGTCTTGTGCAAAGCAAGAAATGGTTACAAGCAGAAGAATTACGGCAATAATAATGTACCTGCTTTTCATTTTACTGGTTTTTTATTCAGACAGATAAAGAAATAAAAAGGTTGAGTTAAAAACAAGGGTATTCTACGCGAGATTTTAATTAATAATTGGTTTGCCATGCAAATCAGATGTTTAGAAAGGTACTTCGGTATGTATAACAGATATATTGTTTGTGATGGTACCTCAAAATTTAAATGGTTCGTACGGTTGTAAAAATGCTTATATTTGGATTATGAAAACAAAAGATGATATTATAAATAAACTAAAAGAGTTGAAACCAGATCTTAAAAGAGATTACGCGGTTAAAGAAATTGGAATTTTCGGATCCTATTCTCTGGAAAATTACACTGATAACAGCGATATAGATATTTTGGTTGAACTCGAAAAACCGATTGGATGGAAATTCTTTTCTCTCGAAATATTCCTTGAAAAAATTTTTAACAGAAAAATTGATTTGGTTACTAAAAATGCTCTTAAAGACCAATTAAAGGAAAGAATTCTTAATCAAGTTACTTACATCTGATTGAAAAAAGACAGGTCATATATTATGTATTTTGAAGATATACTGCTTGCAATGAACCGTATAGCTGAATATATCGCTGATTACTCGTTTGCTGAATTTAAAAGGGATTATAAAACAGTTGATGCTGTTATTCGCAATTTTGAAATTTTAGGAGAAGCGGCTAAAAATCTTCCAAAAAATATTAAAGATAAATATTCAGAAATCCCTTGGTCGGAAATGTATTTACTTCGAAATAAAGTATCACATGAGTACTTTGGTGTCGATTATGAAATAATTTGGGATGTGGCTAAGAACTACCTCCCTGAAAACAAAATTCAAATAGAAGAAATATTGAATCGGGAAAGAAGAAAATCGGAGTAAGTAAGCTTCCAGTAAAAAACAACAAAATTATTGCACTTTTTGGGAATCTTGGTTTGTCCACAAGTCCTCAATAATCTTACACCGCGATTTTGAAATCGGCAATTGCAAATCGCCGGTCCCGGAAACAAAAAAACCCGGAAGAATCTCCCGGGCTTATTTCTATTTCACCTAAAATAAATACAGTCTGTTATTTTACTTTCTCAACGATTGCTTTGAACGCTTCAGGCTGGTTCATGGCCAAATCGGCCAGCACTTTCCTGTTGATTTCAATATCGTTTTTCTTCAACAATCCCATAAACTGCGAATACGACAATCCTTCAATACGGGCTGCGGCGTTAATACGCTGAATCCACAATGCACGGAAATTGCGTTTTTTGGTTTTCCTGTCGCGGTAGGCATATTGTTGCCCTTTTTCCCATGTATTTTTTGCGACGGTCCAAACATTTTTACGTGCTCCGAAATAACCTTTCGTCCTCTTCAGAATTTTTTTCCTTCGGGCACGTGATGCTGCATGATTTACACTTCTTGGCATACTTTTTACTTTTTTGGTTAAAGGCGATCCTGTACGCCGGTTGGCGGACAAAACACTTTAAAGCACAATAACCTGGTTAATTACTCTTTTTAATTTTTAAAAGGATTTTACTTCATGGCCAACATTTGCTTCACGTTATCCTCATTGGTCTTATCAATGATAGCCCAATAGGTAAGATTACGTTTACGCTTTGTACTTTTTTTAGTCAAAATGTGGCTTTTGTAGGCATGTTTCCTTTTAATTTTCCCTGTTCCGGTAAGCCTGAAACGTTTTTTGGCGCCGGAATTTGTTTTCATTTTTGGCATAATCCTACTTTGTTAAAATGTTATCAAAGAACTGTATTATTTCTTTTTAGGTGAAATCATCATTATCATTCGTTTTCCTTCCAGTTTGGGCATTTGCTCAACGGTGCCCAAATCCTCGAGTTCGGTGGCCAGTCTGAGCAGCAATATTTCGCCCTGCTCCTTAAACAAAATCGACCTGCCTTTAAAAAACACGTAGGCTTTAACCTTTGCTCCATCTTTCAGAAACTTTTCGGCGTGCCTCATTTTAAACTCGAAGTCGTGTTCGTCGGTTTGCGGTCCGAAGCGGATTTCTTTAACGACTACTTTAACCGCTTTGGCCTTCATTTCCTTTTGTTTCTTTTTCTGATGATAAAGAAACTTGGAATAGTCGGTAATTTTACAAACCGGCGGATCGGCTTTTGGCGAAATTTCCACCAAATCCAACTCCAACTCGTCGGCCATTCTTAACGCATCTCTTAATGGGTAAACACCTTGATTTTCGATGTTTTCGCCAACCAAACGTACCTGCGGTGAGGTAATATTCCTGTTAATTCTGTGTTGTGGCGCTGTATCCCTTCTCATGAAAGGACGGCCTCCTCCTCTTCTTTTAATAGCTATAGTTAAATCCTCCTATTATTTAGTTAGTTATACAATCCGGATAATTGACCTCTAACTTCATCTTCAACAAAACCGGCAAACTCACCAATTTGTTTTACTCCCATATCTCCTTCACCCTGTCGCCGAACTGAAACCGTTTCCGATTCTTGTTCTTTTTCGCCAACAATCAGTAAATAAGGTATTCTTTTCAGTTCGTTATCGCGTATCTTTCTACCAATCTTTTCATTACGATCGTCAACGAGGGTGCGAATATCGGAATTATTTAGCAAACTTGAAACTTTTTGAGCATATTCATTATACTTTTCACTGATTGGTAAAACAACCGCCTGTTCGGGAGCAAGCCACAGCGGGAATTTCCCGGCGGTGTGCTCAATCAGCACAGCCACAAAACGTTCCATCGATCCGAACGGGGCACGATGAATCATTACTGGCCGGTGCCGGTTATCATCAGCGCCAATATATTCGAGCTCAAACCGCTCAGGAAGATTATAATCCACCTGAATGGTGCCCAATTGCCAACTCCGTCCCAGTGCATCCTTAATCATAAAATCGAGCTTAGGGCCGTAAAAAGCAGCTTCTCCTTTTTCAGTAACGGTTTTCAATCCTTTTTCTTCACAAGCCTCAATAATTGCCTGCTCGGCCTTGTCCCAGTTTTCGGCTTTGCCAATGTATTTTTCCGGAGTTTCCGGGTCTCGCAGCGATATTTGGGCTGTGTAATCATCAAAACTCAGTGCTTTAAAAATGATAAAAATAATATCTATTACTTTTTTGAATTCATCTTTTAACTGGTCGGGACGGCAGAAAATATGCGCATCGTCTTGTGTAAAACCGCGCACGCGGGTCAGTCCGTGCAACTCGCCACTTTGTTCGTAACGATAAACCGTTCCGAATTCTGCCATCCGAATGGGCAGGTCTTTGTATGAATGTGGTTTTGCCTTGTAAATTTCACAATGATGCGGGCAGTTCATCGGTTTCAACAAATACTCTTCACCTTCAGCAGGCGTTTTTATAGGTTGAAACGAATCTTTCCCGTATTTTTCATAATGGCCTGAAATTTTATAAAGATTTACATCGCCAATATGTGGTGTAATCACCTGGTCGTAACCATACATTTTCTGAACCTTTTTCAGGAAATCTTCCAGTTGCATTCGCAACTGGGCACCTTTGGGCAACCATAACGGTAACCCCTGCCCTACTGCTTCGGAAAAGGTAAAAAGCTCCATCTCTTTGCCAATTTTGCGGTGGTCGCGTTTTTTGGCTTCTTCCAGCATCACCAGGTACTCTTCCAGCATTTTTTGTTTGGGGAAAGTGACCCCGTAAACACGGGTAAGCATCTGGTTTTTTTCGTTACCACGCCAGTAAGCGCCGGCAATAGAAGTGAGTTTTATGGCTTTTATGTAACCTGTGTTCGGCAAGTGCGGACCACGACATAAATCGGTAAAATTACCCTGATTGTACAAAGTAATGGTTCCGTCTTCCAATTCACCGATCAATTCCTGCTTTAATTCGTCATTTTTGGCGGTGAACATTTCCATCGCATCTTTTTTGGAAATTTCTTTACGCACGATTTCGTTTTTCTGACGAGCCAGTTCCAGCATTTTCTGCTCAATTTTCTGCAAATCTTTTTCAGTAAGTTGCTGTCCATTGGGCAGGGCAATATCGTAATAAAAACCAACATCAACAGTTGGCCCAATGCCGAATTTGGTGCCCGGGTAAAAATGTTCGATGGCTTCGGCCATAAGGTGTGCAGATGAGTGCCAGAATGCTTCCTGTCCTTGCCGATCGTCCCACGTGTGAAGTTTTATTGCTGCATCTTCAGTAATTTTCCGGGTCAAATCCCAAATTTCACCATTCACCGAAACCGACAAAACATCTTTTGCCAGCCGGGGCGAAATGGACTGTGCAATTTCCAAACCGGTAACCGGTTCCGGAAATTCTTTCACACTGTTATCAGGAAGCGTAATATTAATCATGTTTTACATTCTTTTTAAAAGAGGTGCAAAGATAATGAATCCATTAAAAACACAACTCTTTTGGGAAGGCAGATTTCAGAATGTTTAATTTAAAACCCGTTTTACGAAAAATGTACCTTCGGTAATGCTTATATCGGATTGGCCGGTGGCTTTTATTAAACCGCTGAAGGTGCCTTTTACTCCGGTTTCAGTTATTTCTGAAAGAGTAACCCTGGCATCGTAGTCAGCAGTTACTCCGGAACTGAAAACAGCTCCGGAATCTTTTTCTTTATGGGCTAAAAGCACTCCAACAGTTCCGTCAACAGAAACCGAATAACCGCTGAAGGTACTTTCGGTAATCGGAGCATTATTATACAATAACAATGAAAAATTGGAACTGGCGTCGTTCCATCCGCTGATTGTGGCTACATACTGATTACCGCTTTGAGCGAATCCGGCTGAAAGTCCTAACTGGTTTGTGTATTCCACAAGTGTTCCATTTGCTTTAAACCGCATGTAAAATTCTCCGGGCGTTTCATCGTCTTTTGAACAACTCACAAGCAAAATACCGGAAATAAGGATTGTAAGGGCTACAAAAAATCGTACTGCTTTTTTCATCGGTTATAAATTGAGGTGAATAAAATAATTAATGAAACAAAATCTTGATCGGAATTGTTCAATACTATTCAAAATCAACAATTTAAACCTATTTAAATATCAACAGAATCCTTTTTCGGAAAACCTAATCGTCCTTTTTCGCCTCTTCCCAAATCTCATCCATTTCGGCAAGCGACATATTGTGCAGATTTTTCCCTTCCATTAAAGTTTTACTTTCCAAATAGTTGAATCGTTTGATAAATTTCAGATTTGTGCGTTCCAAAGCAGCTTCGGGGTCAACTCCGTAAAGCCGGGCAGCATTTACCATGGCAAAAAACAGGTCGCCAAACTCGGCTTCAATTTTATCTTTGTCAACCTTGTCTATTTCATGGCTGAGTTCATTCACTTCTTCCTTCACTTTATCCCAAACCTGCTCTTTATATTCCCAATCGAAACCCACACCACTGGCTTTTTCCTGAATGCGGTTGGCTTTTACCAACGCAGGCATGGCGACAGGAACTCCTTCCAAAACCCTTTTGTTTCCACCTTTTTCTTTCAGTTTCAGTGCTTCCCAGTTTTCTTCCACTTTTTTAGACGAACCGTCAACATCAACATCGCCAAAAACATGTGGGTGCCGGTAAATCAGTTTTTTATTGATTCCTTCCAGCACATCACCCATATCGAAAGCTCCTTTTTCAGAACCGATTTTGGCATAAAATACAATGTGCAACATCAAATCGCCCAGTTCTTTTTTTATCTCCTGCAAATTGTTTTTCAAGATTGCATCCCCCAGTTCATATGTTTCTTCGATGGTCAGTTTCCTGAGCGATTCCAGCGTTTGTTCCCTGTCCCACGGGCATTTTTCCCGCAGTTCGTCCATAATATCGAGTAATTCCTTAAATGCCTTTACTTTTCGTTCCATACCAGTAAAATTTCAACGAAATTAACCATTCTGTAAAACTTCGGCCCGGTTTTTTCCGTTTAGTTTTCCACAATCAAATTTCGATTTAAATTTTGTAATTTTGAGCGGCAATTAACATTTTAAAAAGATATATTGGAGAAACAAATTCATTTGGAAGGGATTGACCCGCTGGAGTTTTTTGGGATAAACAACGTAAAAATGAACCTCATTAAGTCGTTGTTCCCAAAAATAAATCTTACCGCACGAGGTCATCTGCTTTACATTCAGGGAGAAGAAAAAGAGCTGAATAACTTTGAAAAAAAATTTGCGCAACTTCTCGATCACTATTACCAGTTTAATGTTATCACAGAAGAAACCATCCTTCAGATTTTTTCTTCGGGATTTTCGTCAATGGAAGAAAACGGAACTACCGAAAAAGACATTATTGTATTTGGGAACAGCGGAAAACCGGTGCGGGCACGAACTCCGAACCAGCGGGTTTTAGTTGATGAATGCAATAAAAACGATCTGATTTTTGCCATTGGTCCGGCAGGAACCGGAAAAACCTACACCGCAATTGCCTTGGCGGTTCGCGCCCTGAAAAACCGGGAAATCAAAAAAATTATTCTGAGCCGGCCAGCAGTTGAAGCGGGTGAAAACCTGGGTTTTTTGCCCGGCGATTTGAAAGAAAAAATCGACCCCTACCTGCAACCTTTGTACGATGCGTTGCAGGATATGATTCCACCGCGAAAACTGGAAGATTTCATGAAGGATGGCATCATAGAAATTGCCCCACTGGCCTTTATGCGTGGTCGAACCCTCAGCAATGCGTTTGTTATTCTGGATGAAGCACAAAACACCACCATCAACCAGTTGAAAATGTTTTTAACCCGAATGGGACTAAATGCCAAATTTATAGTCACCGGCGATGTAACCCAGATTGACTTGCCCAGACGGAGCAACTCAGGGTTAATTTTCGCTATGAAACTGCTTCAGAACATTGAATCCATTTCTGTTGTTCAATTCAATACAAACGATATTGTGCGCCACCGGCTGGTAAGGGATATTGTTGATGCGTATTCAAAATATTACGAGGATAAGGCTGAGGCAGAGGAGAATGCCAGGGAAAAGGCAAAAGAGAAGGCAAAAGATTAGGACTTAAAAGGAAAAATTAAAAACAATTTAAAATTAATAGCAATGAGTAACGCATTAACAAAAACTGATTTTCAATTTCCTGGACAAAGAAGTGTGTATCATGGGAAAGTACGCGATGTGTATAACATCAACAACGATTTGCTGGTGATGGTGGTTTCCGACCGCATTTCGGCTTTCGATGTGGTGTTGCCCGAAGGAATTCCATACAAAGGTCAGGTGCTGAACCAGATAGCAGAAAAATTTCTGGATGCCACTGCCGACATTGTACCCAACTGGAAAATTGCTTCGCCCGACCCCAATGTAACAGTGGGCCACATGTGCGAACCGTACAAAGTGGAGATGGTTATCCGCGGCTACTTAACCGGCCATGCGTGGCGCGAATACAAAGCAGGAAAACGCTCGCTGTGTGGCATTCCACTTCCCGAAGGAATGAAGGAAAATCAAAAGTTTGATGAGCCTATTCTTACACCAACTACCAAAGCAGAAACCGGCCACGATGAAGATATTTCGCGCGAAGAAATAATTGCACAGGGTTTGGTGGACAAGACTGAATACGAAATGCTTGAAGATTACACCCGCAAACTGTTTCAGCGCGGAACTGAAATTGCCGCCGAAAAAGGACTCATTCTGGTAGATACCAAATACGAATTCGGGAAAAAAGACGGCAAAATTTACCTCATCGATGAAATTCACACACCCGATTCATCACGTTATTTTTATGCCAAAGGTTACGAACAGCGACTTGCAGCCAATGAGCCGCAAAAACAGCTTTCGAAGGAATTTGTGCGTCAATGGCTCATTGCCAACGGGTTTCAGGGTAAAGAAGGCCAAACTGTTCCCGCAATGTCAGAAGAATTTGTGAACTCTGTTTCCGAAAGGTACATTGAACTTTTCGAAAACATTACCGGCGATACATTTGAAAAGTCGGACACTTCGAAAATCAAGCAGCGTATTGAAATTGCCGTAAACGAATTTTTGGTTTCACACTATTGATTCGATTTAATTCAAAATCCACAATAGTCATAGTATCACTTGAAGTGATGCTATGACTTTTTACCCATTCAAAAATGAAAACAAAACTTTCACTACTGATTTTAACATTCCTTTTTGGTATTGTTCAACTTTTTGCGCAGGACCAGTTTACCCTGGCAAAAGAAGGCCAGCCGGCGCCCGATTTTACTTACGAAATGAATGACGGGAAAACCCAAAAACTTTCCCAATTGAAAGGCAAAGTGGTCTGGATTACCTTTTTTGCCACCTGGTGCGGCCCCTGCCGGAAAGAGTTGCCACATCTGCAGAAAGACGTTTACGAAAAGTTTGGTAACCGAAATGACTTTGAACTGCTGGTCATTGGCCGGGAACATTCATGGGAAGAAATAAACAAATTCAAAAAAGAGCAAAATTTTAACCTGCCGTTTTATCCCGATCCGAAGAGGGAAATCTATTCGAAATATGCCGGTCAGAATATCCCCCGCAATTTTATTATCGATAAAACGGGAAAAATTGTGGTTTCTTCGGTGGGATTTAACGAGGAAGAATTTCAGAAATACATTGAAAAAACGGCAGAACTGCTTAAAAAGTAAGACCGGGTTTTATTTTTCAATCCGAATGCGCGCATCCACTGCCAGAATTTCCTTTTTGTTGCCAAGCAGGGGATTGATGTCGAGTTCCTTGATTTCTGTGGCTTGTCGCAATAAACTGGAAAGCCGGACGATAATTTCTTCGAAAAGCGGAATATTTACCCCTTCCTGCCGCCGGTACCCTTTCATCAGTTTGTACGATTTTAACTGTCTCAGCATCGATTTTGCCTCCTTTTTGGAAAGCGGAGCCAAACCTGATGCCACATCCTTTAAAACTTCCACATAAATTCCTCCCAGTCCGCAAAGTACCACATGCCCGAAATTCTGCTCGTAGGTTGCACCCAGAAAAAGTTCCAGTCCCGATGCCATTTGCGCCACCAAAACACTTTCCACCCCTTCAATTTCCTTCAGGTGGTGAAATTCTTTTCGAACACGGTCAATATTTCGAACATTCAGTATCACACCTCCAACATCGGTTTTATGCACCGGACCAACTACTTTCATTACCACCGGGAAACCAATATTCATAGCTGCCAGCACCGCTTCTGTTTCCGTTTTGGCTACAATTTCCTTTACCCTGGGAATTCCGGCTGCATCGAACAACCGGTGAATAATTTCAGGCGGCTGGTATCCGTTTTCTGCATTTTCAATGATGTTTCTGATGGCATCCACATCAATTCCCTTCAAAAAAACTTCGGATGTTGCCGGAGGGGGTGTATGAATCACTTTAGTGAGTGCACGACCAAGCAAAACCTCATCAGGAAAATTCACATTCCCATGCGAAAGAAAATAGGAAACATCTTCCTTCACATTAATAATAGATGGCAAAATCGGGTAAACCGGTTTTTTGCATTTTTTCATTTTTTTATCGAGCACCTCGTAAACATCGCGAATGGGGAAAAGTCCGGGGCTGCCAAAAATCACAGCCATGCCGTCCACATCGAAATCGTTTTCGCAGGCATCTACAATTTCACCCAGTTGTTCGGCTGTTCCGGTGGCCAAAAAATCAATCGGATTTTCCACCGACGAACCGGGAAACAATTTCTTTTTTAAAGCTTCTTTTTCAGGCGAATCTGAAATTTGCGGAATTTTCAGGCCACCGTCTTCCAGTGCATCGGTAAGCATCACACCCGGACCGCCGGCATGGGTAATAATGGCCAGTTTCCGACCTTTCAGCTCTTTACACATAAAAACATTGGCCACGGTGGTCAGCTCCTCGCGCCCAAAACAGCGAACAATACCAGCTTTTCTGAAAAGCGCTTCAACCGCAGCGTCCGAGCTGGTTAGCGCGCCGGTATGCGACGATGCCGCCCGGCTGCCGGCTTTTGAACTTCCGGCTTTAATGGCAGCAATTTTACAACCTTTACGGATAAGCGAAGAAGCATGAAAAAGCAATTTGTCGGGATTATCAATATTTTCGATATACAGCAATTTAACTCGTGAACTTACACCCGGTTTATAGTTTTCGTCCAGATAGGCCAAAACATCCTCCACTCCGGTTTGAGCGCTGTTACCCACCGAAAATACATTGGCAAACCGAAGCCCTTTGGGAATTCCCGATTCCATAATAAAAACGGCCGTAGCACCTGAGCCCGAAATGAAATCACAGCCGTGGGGAGTAAGCGGCGGAATGGGTGTGGTAAAAACACTGGCATGGTGAGGTGTCATCACACCAATGCAGTTGGGGCCAATCAGGCAGGCATTGTGCAAGTTAACCACATCCACAATCTGCTTCTCCAGCTTTTTACCATCCTCATTTGTTTCGCCAAAACCAGCCGAAATGATGATAAACGCTTTTGTATTTTTTTGGGATGCTAAAACTTTTACTGCCTGTAAACAAAACTGAGCTGGAATGGCCAGAATAGCCAAATCAACGTTCGGTAAATCTGCCACATCTGAAAAGGCAGGAATTCCCTGGATATCGGTTTCTTTGGGATTGACCACATAAATTTTCCCCTTATAGAAATGTTCAGTGAGATTTTTCACAATTTTTCCTCCGGGCTTCATAATGTTGTTTGAAGCACCTATTACCGCTATACTATCAGGTTTGAAAAGCTTTTCGTTTACCATGCCATACAGTTTATCCGGCATAAATGTACATATTTTGAATACACTGATTCCTGACATTATTCAATCTGTGGTTTTCTCCACTAAAAGGAAATCTCTATTTTTGGCCAAACATTTTCAATGAACGAAAAGAAAGAGCAGAAGATAATCGTTTTTATAACCTTTACACCTGCCGATAAAAGTCTCATTTTAAACGGCATAAAACTGGCTTCTGTTTTTAAAAAGGAACTTTGCCTGGTTTATCGGTTGAATTACAAAAATTCGAAACAGAGCGAAGCATTTAAAAATAAACTGGCTGAATATACAATTCCACTCAAAAAAGAAATTCCGGCTTTAAAAATTTCGATTTTACTCATACAAGAAAATCTGCGTGAAGTACCTGATATTTTGGCAGATGATTACGAAGCCATACTTTTTGTTGCCGACGCAGGGCAGTTCAAAAAATTCTCCAAAGCATTAACCGAAAGTCCGGTACCCTTTCTGTTTGTTCATTCCGAAAGTCCGGTATCTTCTTTCAAAAACATTATTTTTCCAATCGATTTACGCAAAGAAAACAGTGATTCTACGCTTTGGAGTTCGTGGTTCGGGCGGTTTAACCAATCAGAAATAATTGCCATTGCAGCAAACGAAAAGAATAAAGAATCACAAAAACAGATAGCCCGTAATGTATCCCTAGCAAAAAAACTTTACCTCAAGTTTAATATAAAACATAAAATGTTTAAAGGACAAAAGTCCAGTTTGCAAAACAGTTTCGAAGCCCTGGAATTTGCACTTTCAGAAAAAGCTGATTTACTGATTTTACTTGGAAGTTCTGTAATTACTCCCCTCGACTGGCTGATTGGTCTTCCTGAACGAAAAATAATCCGCAACTCAGGAAAATTGCCGGTTTTGCTGGTAAACCCGCGGCGCGACAACTACATATTGTGTGACTGAAATATTTAAAATGTAGTTTTTACTTTTAAAATATATTTCCTACTTTTAGCTAAAATTAAAAAGAAATAAACCATGACTGATTTTAACACGCTGGAAATCTGGTTTATAACCGGAAGCCAGCATTTATACGGAGAAGAAACATTAAAGCAGGTTGATGCCGATTCGGCAGAAATTGTAAAAGGTTTGAACGCCTCGGGGAAAATGCCCGTTCAGATTGTTTTCAAACCTGTCGTGAAAACGCCGGATGAAATTTTGGACATTTGTGTGCAGGCCAGTGCCGACAAAAAATGCATTGGCCTAATAACCTGGATGCACACTTTTTCGCCAGCCAAAATGTGGATTGGCGGACTGAAAGTACTTAACAAACCTTACATGCACCTTCATACACAGTTCAACCGCGATTTGCCCTGGAGCGAAATTGACATGGACTACATGAACCTGCATCAAAGCGCCCATGGCGACCGCGAATACGGATTCATTAACACCCGCATGCGCAAAAACCGCAAGGTGGTGGTTGGCCACTGGAAAGATGAAAAAGTACAAAACCAGGTTGCCGTTTGGTGCCGCACCGCCATTGGCTGGCACGATTCACAAGGCTTGAAAGTTGCCCGCTTTGGCGACAACATGCGCGAAGTGGCTGTTACCGAGGGCGACAAAGTGGAAGCCCAGATAAAATTTGGCTGGCAAATTTCGGCCTACGGTGTGGGCGATTTGGTGGAATATGTGGAAAAAGTAAATGATTCAGAAGTAGATGCACTTTATCAGAAATATGAATCGCTTTACGATGTGGCTGAAAATTGCAAACCGGGAGGCGAATTCCACGAAAATGTACGAGTTCAGGCGCGGTACGAAATTGCCATGAAGCGGTTTATGGAAGACGGCAACTTTAAGGCTTTCACCACCAACTTCGAAAACCTCACCGGCCTCGACCAGCTGCCTGGACTGGCCTCACAGCGACTAATGGCTGCCGGCTACGGTTTCGGCGCCGAAGGTGACTGGAAACAGGCGGCCATGCTGCGCATCATCAAAACCATGTCGGAAGGAATGCCGGGCGGTAGTTCATTTATGGAAGATTACACCTACCACCTCGACCCGGCAAACGAAGCGGTTCTGGGCGCCCACATGCTGGAAATTTGCCCAAGTATTGCAGCAAAAAAACCGCGACTGGAAGTTCAGCCTCTAGGAATTGGCGGAAAAGATGCTCCGGCACGCCTCATTTTCGAAAGCGCAACAGGCGATGCCATGAACGTAACGTTAATCGACATGGGCAACCGTTTCCGGCTCATTGTAAACACATTAGATGTGATTGAACCGTTGGAAAAAATGCCCAAACTTCCGGTAGCTTCCGCCTTCTGGAAGACGCATCCGAACCTGGCCGACGGCGCCGCTGCATGGATTTATGCCGGAGGAACGCACCACTCGGCTTTCACGCTGGCACTTACACCGGAATACATTGAAACGTTTGCTGAATATGCAGACGTTGAATTTATAGTCATCGATAAAAATACCGATTTAACCGCATTCAAAAAAGAATTGCGCTGGAACGAAATTTATTACATGCTGGCAAATGGGCTGAAATAAAATCGATTTCCTATTTTTTTGCCCGTGCCCGATAAAAAAACCACTGCACCTGATAAAATCAGAGACGGTGGTTTTCTTTTATGAATTAATTTTTTCTTCCTTAAAAATGAAAAAAACCTTTTCAATTTTCCTTCTGTTTTCAGTTCTTCTCTGGGGATGTAAACCTCTGGAAGATTCAATTAAACTCGCAAGTACTAAACCAATAGTTTTAAGAGAAGATATTACTTTTTCTTATTCGTCAGATCAAATCCGTTATGGTGAAAACAATATTAAAAAAGGCTGGGCTAAACGAAATAATGTCCAGGTTTTGCAGGTAAAAATAATCAACAATTCAGACCAAAATTTGCATGGAAGTCAGTTTGCATTTTTTGCAAATGGAAATAAACTGGAAATGGTAAACAATCAGTTGGCATCGAAAAAGTTAAAAAGCAAAAAGTTTCCAACTGCCGTTTACATTATCCCTGTTGCTATTGTGGCTATCGTGATTTATGCCGGCATTGTGAACCTGCTTGACGAATCATCTCAGGATTTTGATGGAGATGGATTCGATGATGACAAAGATGATCATATACGAAAAACAGACAAAGACCGGGATCCGCTTGATGGTTTAAATCTTATTCAAAAAGAACTTTATCTTTTCAATATTGCCGAAAAAATAATCCGGCCTGGCGACCAGGTTGCCGGTTTGATTGCTTTTCGCTCTGAAAAACCAATTAATGAACTTGATATCCGAATAGAAAAAGCAGATTTTAAAGTGATTGGTAATAATTAATTCGGTACAAATCATTCCTTGCTTACAGTAATTTATCAAACTGAATTTCAGGAATAACACTATTATTTTTGCGATTAAAAAAAGTATCAATGGCGCATTTTTCACTGAAAAACACACAGTTTCTCAGAATTTCTGAAGTTGAAAAATTTGAGCCTCAAGATCGGCCTTGTTATAATATTTTCCGTGAGAAAAATTCAGGAATTTCAAAATTTTAAAGGCATTGAACTTCTGAAAAAAACGATTTTGAAAGGTTTTCAGAGATGAACAGTTATTATTTAAATCGCTGATTTCAAGCCAAAAATTATCCTCTTTCAAAAATTCTGCAACGGAAACGGGTAATTTCTCCAGTAACTTTTGAAAGGTTGTTTCTGAACTATGGAAAAAATTGTTTTTAACCTTGAAAAACTGTTTCAAATCGGCAAATGCCTGAAAGTTGTAAGTTTTGGTCAGGTCTTCCTCTCCATTCATCCACTTTTGCAAAACTGGCCCGGTGCCAAATGGAACCCGGTCGGACAAACGGGCCGAGGGATATACTGTGGTTCCGGTAATTTCGCCAACAGGTCCAATCTGTACCAGATTTTGCAGAAAATAAAAATCTTCGCCAGCCTGTCTGCGGTTCATGCCGCCACGTTTCACATACGCTTCGGCTTTTACAGCAAAGGCCGAACCAACAGTGAACATTGGATACGGATAACCGGCAAATTCCAGCGCTTTTTTGTAATAATCCATATATTTTTCATAAAGCTGAGTTCCTTCCAAATGCTTCTTTTCAAGCCCTTCAGTTTGATGCGAAAAAGTTATGGTAGCTCCCACTTGATTAGGATTCTGCTTAAAATAGTTTTCAATTTCAACCAAATAATTTTCTTCCACCAGGGTGTCGGCATCCAGCGAAACGAGGATTCCTTCAGGTCTGTTTAAATGGTTAAAACGCCGGATGGCCTCATCCATCCCGCTTTTTCGGGCAAGTCCGGCGCCAGCCCATTTTTTGCGCAGTTCAACCGGGCCAACTACAAAAAATGCAATTCCTTCCTTTGGGTTTTCCGAAATCCACTTTTTAATCTCACTTTTTGTTTGCCGATTTTGGAGTTTTTCAACTTCAGAGGCAGTTTCAGAATGATTAATTAAAATGATAACTTCAACTCCTGAATCAGGTAAACGACATAATAAAAGTGATTTTAAGGTTTGGATAATTTCAGGTTCGCGATAACAGGGAATCACTACAGAAATTTCCGTATGGGTATTTGGGATTTCAGGAACCAAAACGGGGACTGCATTCTTTTTTAGGTAATTATTTGCAAACATGGCCGTTATTAAAACTTGCAAAAAGTGCAATTTAAGCAAAAAAAATCCGGGGCTGGCCCCGGATTTCAATAATATTTTTCGCTATTGCGTTTTGGAATAACGCTCATTCAAAGCCTTCAGAACTTCGGCAGTAATATTATGGGATTCATTCCCCACAAGAATTTCCCCTCCGTTTAAAATGTAATCGTACTTTTTATTTTTATTGTATTCCTCTAAATAATTTAACAAACTATCCAGAATTTGTTTATTGTTTGCTGCCTGTAATTCTGCCAGTTTTCCTGAAAGGTCCTGGTCGAGCTGCAAAATTTCCTGCTCTTTTCCTACCAAACGGTCACGTTCCTGAATGGCACGTTGTTCGGTAAGAAATCCGCCACGCTGCAGTTTCTCCTGAAAAGCAGCAGCTTCACGTTCAAACGACTGACGTTTTGTTCCGAACTCACTGTTGTAAGCTTCCTGCTTTTTGGTGAAGTCGTCGTGCAGGTCCTGGGCCAGTTCATAGTTCAGAATTACTGAATCAGCTTTCACGTAAGCAATTTTGAATGAACTACTTACATTGGAATTAATCTTACTTTCGTTAGGTGATTCACCCGTTTCATTGCTTTGTGTAAAATACAAAACATATAAAATTGCTACAGCTATTAAAGCTAAAACAGAAACAATTAATGATGATCCTTTCATTTTATACTACAAATTTAATTTCGTCTTTAGTGGCGCAAAGATAATTTTTTCAAAGTAATGCAACAGGGGTAAATGTCACTTTTTTTATCATTCTATCAATCAAAACTTTTCATAAAAAACCTGTGGAAAATCATAAGTAACCACTGATAAACATCATTGAAATAAAGCAGCCACACATTGTATTTTTACCTTATCCGAATTTTTATAAAAACGTTAAAATTTAGAATGTTGAACAAATTAATTGCAAATATATTGCCCTACATGCCTAAAAAACTGGTTTGGGTTTTCTCCAGGCGTTACATTGCAGGCGAATCCATTGATGAAGGTTTGCTTGCTTCGAAGCTTTTAAATCAGCAAAACATTGAAGTAACCATTGATTTGTTGGGCGAGTTTATAGAAACACTCGAAGAGGCAGAAGCAAATAAAATAGAGTATCTTCAAATTATTGAGCGTTTTACATCTGAAAATATCAGCGGTAACTTTTCATTAAAACCAACCATGTTTGGGTTGCTAATTGAAGAAGAAACCTGCTACCGTTATATTCGGGAAGTTGTTTCGCTTGCTGCCGGAAAGAATAGCTTTGTCCGAATAGATATGGAAGATTCGCAGTGTGTTGATCGTGAAATTAAACTGTTCCGGAAATTACACCGCGAATTTCCAAAAAATGTTGGCCTGGTGGTTCAGTCATATCTGCGCCGCACCCTTTCCGATCTGGAATCGCTTTTACCATTGCACACAGAAAATACCCCGTTAAATTTCAGGTTATGTAAGGGAATTTATATTGAACCTGAAAAGATTGCCTACAAAAAATACGACGAGGTTAGAGCACATTATTTGGAAGACCTGGAATTTATGTTTAAAAATAAAATATATGCAGGAATTGCCACGCACGACCAATACTTAGTAGAAAATGCTTACCAACTTATTGAGAAATACCAGGTTTCCAAAAGCATGTATGAATTTCAGATGCTTTATGGCGTAACGCCCGAATTGCGGCAATCAATTATTGACCGCGGCCATAAAATGCGGGTTTACGTACCGTTCGGAAAACAATGGTTCAATTATTCCACGCGCCGGTTAAAAGAAAATCCGAAAGTAGCGTCACATATTATAAAAGCGCTTTTTATAAGGGGTTAATTTTAAGGTTAAACAAAAGCAGAGGCTGTCAGATTTATTCTGCGGCCTCTTTCTTTTTATACTGATTTGAATATTAACTCCTCCAACGGACGTTTGGGAACGTGGTGTACTTCATTTTTATCGCGCCAGTATTTAATCTCACCGTTTTTAGCCGTTTCAAGTTCCACTTTTTCTGATGGTTTGCCCAGTGCCAGCATATATAAAATTTCGAGATTTTCCGGGAGATTCAAAATTTTAGCCACTTTACTTTTGTTTACTGAGCCAATAATGCACCCCCCAAAACCATCCTCAACTGCGCCCAACAAAATACTTTGAAGAGCAATTCCATCGTCGCAGTAATAATTTTCGGCAAGTTTTTTATCCAGGATAACCGCAACATAAGCCACCGGACGTTCATTTTCAGCAGGTCCGCTCCAGTCTTTTAAATAACCTGCCCAGCCCAAATTTGGAAATATCTGGCTGTTGATTTTTTCACTGGTAGAAATCACATATTTTAGTGGCTGCATATTCCGGCCACTCGGCGAAAGCCGGGCCAGGTCAATCCATTTTTCAATCTGTGCTTTTTCAATTTTAACCGAAGGATTGAACCTTCTGTAACTGCGGTTTTTAATGATTAAATCACGTATCATCTTTTTTTTTGGTTTTTGATTTGGCGAAAGTTAAAAATTGATTTTTGATTTTGGAAATTATCTTTTACCTTTAGGCAATTAAAAAAGGATAAGGAACAAGTTACTACAATTAATAAGAAGTAATGCTGACCAAACTTAACCACTCTGAGGTTGTAACTTTTCCCTTATCCTTTTCTATTAACGCAGCATTGTTACATCTATTGTTTTTTGTCATTCATTTTAATTTTTAGTTTTGTAGAACAGAACAGAACGGTTGCTGTTCTGGTAAAAAGAAACCCATGACTGAATTAAAATTTAGTGTTGATGACAATTCAAATTCCCTGAAATTCCAGCAACTGGTGGATGCCATTTTAGACGCCATCAGCCGGAACCAGTTGAAAGCCGGAGAAATGCTGCCCTCGGTAAACCAGATAATGAAAGAAAGCAACCTTTCGCGCGACACCGTTTTTAAAGCTTATGCAGAACTAAAAAAACGCGGCGTGGTGGAATCGGTTCCCAATCGCGGGTATTTTGTAACCCGGAAGATCACAAAGGTTCTTTTGTTTCTCGACACGTTTAAAGCATACAAAGAAGTACTTTACGGTTCGTTTTTAAAACATCTTCCGAAAAACATCGGCGTCGATTTGCATTTTCACCATTACAACATCAACCAGTTTGAAAAAATTGTGTTTGAGAGTCTCGGAAAATACAGCAAGTACATTATCATGAATTTCGACCACCCTAAAATCCCGGGAATTATTCAGAAAATTCCAGCAGAACAACTGCTGGTTATCGACTGGAATATTTATGCCACCGAAAAGCATTCAGCCGTTTTTCAAAATTTTGGTCAGCCGGTTTACGATTGCCTGGCAAAAAACCATGAAAAAATTTCACGGTATAAGGAGTTCATTTATTATTATCCGGCATTTACCTATCATCCCAAAGATTCGATTCACTATTTCGGAAAATTTTGTACCGATTTCGGATTAAAACATTCGGTCATTTTCGAAGAAGAAATGTTCAAAATCAAAAAAGGAGCGCTTTACTTTTTGGTGAGCGACCGCACCCTTGCCGGTTTCCTGGACCAGTGCTCCGAAAAAACATTTGAACCCGGCCGCGATGTGGGTGTCATTTCCTACAACGAAACCCCCATGAAAAAATATGTAAAAAACGGCATCACCGTCATTTCCACCGATTTTGAATTGATGGGCCGAAAAGCCGCCGAATTTGTGATAACCGGTGAGTTTATGCGGTTTGAAGTGCCAACTACTTTGAAATTAAGATCGTCGCTTTAAAAACATGTTATAAAACATTTTTTTCTATTTTGAAAGCAGGTAATTTGCAGTTATTTTTGAAAGCATACCAGAACAGAACAGTTCAATTGAATTTTAAAACGTAAAATATTTAATATCATGTATCTACTTGGATTCGACATCGGAAGTTCATCGGTTAAAGTTTCGCTGGTGAACGGAGAAAACGGCAATTGTGTGGCCTCTTCGTTTTATCCCAAAGAAGAAATGCAGATAACCGCCCACCAGGCTGGATGGGCCGAGCAGGAACCCGAATTGTGGTGGAAAAACCTGAAACTGGCCCTGGCCGATGTTTTGAAAGAATCGGGAGTAAATCCGGAGAGCATCGAATCCATCGGTATTTCGTACCAAATGCACGGATTAGTAATGGTGGACAAAAACCACAAAGTGATTCGTCCGTCCATTATCTGGTGCGACAGCCGGGCTGCGGCCATTGGCGACAAAGCATTTGAAGAAATTGGGGCACAGCGTTGCCTTTCCAGCCTGCTCAATTCGCCGGGCAATTTTACCGCCTCAAAACTAAAATGGGTAAAAGACAACGAGCCCGCGCTTTTCGAAAAGGTTTATAAAATCATGCTTCCTGGCGATTACATTGCTATGAAACTCTCCGGTGAAATTCAGACAACCGTCAGCGGACTTTCCGAAGGCATCATGTGGGATTTCAAAACAAACAGCCTTTCAGATTCGCTTTTTGAAAACTATGGTTTTACAAAAGATATTATTCCTGAAATTGTGCCCACGTTTGCGGTGCAGGCACAACTCAACCCGAAAGTAGCTGAAGAACTGGGACTTTCGCCCAAAACAAAAGTGAGCTACCGTGCCGGCGACCAACCTAATAATGCCCTTTCGCTGAATGTACTGAACCCGGGAGAAATTGCGGCAACAGCAGGTACGTCGGGCGTGGTTTACGGCGTGAGCGACGAGATTAAATACGACCCGCAATCGCGTGTGAATACTTTTGCCCATGTGAATCATTCAGCAGAAAATCCGCGACTTGGCGTATTACTCTGCATCAATGGAACCGGCATTCTCAACGCCTGGCTGAAACGGCTGGTGGGCGAAAACCTTTCATACGACGAAATGAACCAACTGGCAGCAGAAGTTCCCATCGGCTCGAAAGGAGTAACCATTTTGCCTTTTGGAAATGGTGCAGAACGTGTGCTGAACAACCGGAACATCGGCTCAGTTTTTAACGGAATCAACTTCAATATTCATAAAAAAGAGCATTTGCTAAGGGCAGCCCAGGAAGGCATTGTCTTTTCATTCAAATATGGAATGGACATTATGCAAAACACCGGAATCGATGCCAAAGTGATTCGCGCCGGAAAAGCCAACATGTTCCTGAGTCCGATATTCCGCAAAACGCTGGCCGGAGTTACCGGCGCCACAATTGAACTGTACAACACTGATGGCTCAGTGGGAGCAGCACGCGGTGCAGGAATCGGTTCGGGATATTACGCATCGGCAAAAGAAGCGTTTGCGAACCTTACCAAACTGGAAACCGTAGAACCGGATGCAGGTAAAAAAGCGGAATATCAGGATGCCTACAACAATTGGAAAAAAGAACTTGAAAAAGCACTAAAATAATCAATAATCATTCACAAATAATAAATTAAAAATGGAAGTATTAATTGGTAACAAAGAGTATTTCAAAGGCCTCGGACAGGTAAAATACGAAGGCCCGGAATCAAGAAATCCACTTGCATTTAAGTGGTACGACGAAAACAAAGTGGTTGCAGGCAAAACCATGAAAGACCACCTACGGTTTGCAGTAGCCTACTGGCACACCTTCTGCGGAACAGGCGAAGACCCGTTTGGGCCGGGAACCCAGATTTTCCCGTGGGATGGCGCCACCGATATAATGGATGCCGCCAAAGAGCGCATGGATGCCGCATTCGAGTTCATTACCAAAATGAATATTCCGTATTACTGTTTCCACGACACCGATGTTGTGGGCGACGGTTCGGTTTTCGAAATTGAAAAACGCCTTGAAAAAATGGTGGAAGTGGCCAAACAAAAACAGGAAGCTTCGGGCGTTAAACTGCTTTGGGGAACAGCCAACGTATTCAGCAACCCACGTTACATGAATGGCGCTGCAACGAACCCCGACTTCAACGTTGTTTCAAACGTGGCAGTTCAGATTAAAAACGCCATCGATGCAACCATTGCACTGGGCGGTTCAAACTACGTTTTCTGGGGCGGACGCGAAGGGTACATGACTTTGCACAACACCGATACCAAGCGCGAAATTGAACACCTGGCCCGTTTCCTGGGCATGGCCCGCGACTATGGCCGCAAACAGGGTTTTAACGGAACGTTCCTGATTGAGCCTAAACCGATGGAACCAACAAAACACCAGTACGATTTCGACGCACAAACCGTAATCGGGTTCCTCCGTAATTTCGGGCTCGACAAAGATTTCAAGCTGAATGTTGAGGTGAACCACGCCACCCTGGCCGGCCACACGTTCGCACATGATCTGCGCATGGCTGCCGATGCCGGTTTACTTGGTTCCATTGACGCCAACAAAGGCGATTACCAGAATGGCTGGGATACCGACGAATTCCCAACCAATATTTATGAAGTGACCGAAGCCATGCTTGAAATTATTCAGGCGGGAGGTTTTAAAACCGGCGGTATTAACTTCGATGCAAAAACACGCAGGAATTCTACCGACCTGGAAGATATTTTTATTGCCCACGTTTCGGGAATGGATGTTTTTGCACGGGCATTGCTGGTGGCCGATAAAATCCTGACGGAATCGGATTACCTGAAAATGCGCAAAAACCGCTACGCTTCATTCGATGCAGGAAAAGGCGCCGATTTTGAAGCCGGCAAACTTTCTCTGGAAGACCTGCGTGAAATTGCACGCGAAGTGGGCGAACCAAAACAAATCAGCGGTAAACAGGAAATGCTGGAACAGTTAATTAACTGGTATATTTAGTCTAAATTTACATAGTTTAGTTTCATTTTTACAACAAAGCCCGGCAACTATTTTTTATAGTCCGGGCTTTCCTTTTTCTCAACGGCTTTGTTGATTTTATCCTTTCGGTTGCCAGTAGCAAACTTTGGGCGATTCTATTTTACCCTCTTTTTTAAGCAATTTCATTGCTTTGTCCACCTCTTTTTTGTCAAGACCGGTAGCTTCGGCAATTTCACCTGCTTTCAAAGGTTTACCGGCAATTTTCATAGTCTCCAGAACTTTCTCCACACTCATACTTTTCAATTTTATAGTGTTAATAACATTCTGAAATTTAACCACTTTTTTATTATACACAAAAAATCATTGAAGTTATCACATTGTTTACTTACAGAAATGCAATGTTTCGTTTTTATTTTCATGATTTGAATATTGTAAAAAGGCAGAAAATAAAGGACTTTTTGCTTTGACCAATGTTTTGCAGAACTAACCAATTATTTCTCTTCCTCCAAAATGTATATTTTTTGTTTTTTCTGCGTATACAACAAGACTTTACAACTATAATCATGCATGAATATGACCCTGTAAAACAGGCTTTTTTGGATAATCTAAAAAAAATATCCTTGCCAACATCAGCGATGAAAATTTTGGTGTTAAAGAATTGGCAAAAGCTGCAGGGATGAATTATTTTCAATTGAACCGTAAATTACATTCCAATTTAAATAAAAACACAAGCCAGTATATTCGCGAAATACGGCTGGAAAGAGCAAAAGAGATACTCGAAAAGGAAGAGATTACCGCTGCCGAGGTTGCGTACAAAACCGGATTTGGCAGTCCGGCTTATTTTAGCAGGTGTTTTCATGAGTATTTTGGTTATCCGCCGGGAGAGACAAAAAGCAGGAAGAACATTGATTCAGAATTAAAAAACGAATTCAACAAACATAGTGTTGAAGCGGAAAATCCTGTACAAAAAAAACCAGCCCGGAAAATAGTCGTTTATGCTGCCGGTGGCATTCTATTTTTATTAATGGTTTACCTTTTATTCAATAACCTTTCGTTTCAAAATTTCAGTTTACTTCCCGCAAAACAGTTAACAAGTGAAGAAAAATCAATTGCAGTTCTTCCTTTTAAAAATCTCAGCAATGACCCAAATAATCAGTATTTTGCCGATGGAGTGATGGAAGATATTATGAATCATCTTTATCAGATCGGGGAAATCAGGCTGATTTCAAGGACTTCGGTTGAGCAATTCAGGAGAAATACAAATTCAACACCTGAAATTGCCAAAAAGCTTGGCGTTAATTTTATCCTTGAAGGAAGTGTGCTGCAATATGAGGGAAAGGTCAGAGTAATGGTCAAACTCATTGATGCCAGGCTCGACAAGTATATTCTTACCGAACAGTATGACAGGGATTTTGAAGATATTTTTAATATCCAAAGTGATATTGCCAAACTGGTGGCGTCACAATTACAAACGGTTCTATCAAATAAAGAAATTGAACGGATTGAAAAAATACCAACAAGAAATATGGAAGCCTATTCAAACTATTCAAAAGGCCGCTATTTACTTAACTTACGCCGGGAGGGTGATATTAAAATCATCGTGGATTGTTTTGAAAAGGCCATCGCTGCTGACCCTCATTTTGCTGAAGCATACGCGAATCTGGCTGAAACTTACTGGTTATATACAAATTGGAGATTTTACCCCAGACCTGAAGGATTTATTAAAGCAGAGGAATTTGCCTTAAAAGCACTTCAACTCGACAGTAACCTGGCAGAAACACATACCATAATGGGCTGCCTCCTTTGCACAGATTATAAATGGGAGGAAGCCAGAAAAGAGTTTGAGCATGCAATTCGGTTAAATCCTAACAGTGCAACAGCCAGGCAGTATTATTCTGATTTTCTGGAAATCATCAATCAAAGGCAAGAAGCAAGGGCTCAGATTGAAATTGCTAAAAACTTAAATCCTGTATCCCCCATGGCATATTACAGAAGTGCAAATCTCTATCTTCATGAAGAAAAATATAAAGATGCACTGGATGAATGTGATAAAGTTGTTGAACTTGACCCACGGAATACTTCGATTTATTGGCGATATTTTAATATTTATTTACAAATGGGTGACGAACCGAAAGCTGTTGAAGCCCTTCAAAAAGCTCATAGTCTGTATCCTGAAGATGAAAGTTATGTACCGTTAATAAAGGAAGTTTACAACAAGGATGGCATGAAAGGAGTACTTCAATTCGAAATTGAACTGAACTTAAAAGATCCTGTAAATGTATCCCAGGGAATAGCCATAAATTATATGAGACTTGGAGAAAAAGAAAAGGCTTTGGATTATCTTGAAATGACATATAAATTGCGCTATCTCCATTTACCATCAAACATGTATTCTCCAGTTTTTAAAAACCTGATAAACGAACCCCGGTTTCAGGCATTGCTCGATAGTATGAATTTAATACCTTACCAGGCAACAGAGATTAACTCAATTGTTTTAAAGAAATAATCAATCGTTTCAATCTAAAACTTTTAAGGTGAAATTAGCCTGATTAAAAAGGCATGATCCATTGCACAACTCCCAAATGTCAAAATAGTTCAATCCTGATCAATATTGTACAACAAACACAAGGATTTTAAAACTCTTTGCAAAAATATTACTATGTGTCAGGCTGCAATTTGCCCGAACTTTACTTCAGATAATGAAAGTCAAAAAAAATTACCAGAGAGTCTGAAGAAAGTAATAATCTTAAAAATTAAAACAATGAAAACAATTTCAATTTTTGCGTTACTCATGCTGGCAGCAGTTTTCGCATATGGTCAAAAACAAAAAATTGACGAAGTTAAAGTAACTCCGCCAAAATTCACAGGAGTTGCAAATGCATTTTCCACATCGAAAGATGGCCATTTCGAATCAATCAATGATTATCTGGCAAAGAACATTCAATATCCCGAAGAAGATGTAAAAAGCTTTAAACAGGGCACTGAAGTTGTTCAGTTTATTGTTTCACCAACCGGTGAATTAACTGATTTTACCATTGTAAATGGCGTTTCACAACAAATCAATGAAGAAGTAATCAGAGTTTTGCAAACCACAAATGGAATGTGGTTTCCGGGTTACAATAACGGTAATCCGGTTGCCATGGAAAAAGAGGTTTCTGTTGTATTTAAAATTGAAGGATTCCGGTTTTCTACTGATTTTAAAACGCTGGCAACAAATTACTTTTCAAAAGGTAGCGAACTGTTTCTAGAAAAGCAAAACCCTAAAAAAGCGCTGAAATATTATGACAAGGGTATTGTGCTGTTACCCAACGACAAAGGTCTTTTGTTGATGAGAGGATTTGCCAGGTATGAAACAGGAAATAAGGAAGGCGCAACTCGCGACTGGCAAAGAATAACCACTCTGGGTCATAGCTTCAACAGTGAATATCTTGGTAATTTAGCTGGTCTAAATGGTTTCGAAGAATTTGCAAATGTTTTATCCAAATAATAATCAGCTGAAAATATATCAGACCAGAAGGTATCTTATCATTTGCGAATTAATTGAAAATAAAAAGCCCTGATTAAAGGGCTTTATACTGCTAAGGTACTATTAACTGTTTGCAAACCGCTCCGAAACAACTTTCCATTCAATAACTTTCCAGAAATCTTCGATGTATTTTGGCCGGGCGTTTTGCTTGTCAAGGTAATAGGCATGCTCCCACACATCGCATGTGAGTAGCGGCGTTTTGCCATCACGTAGTGGATTGCCGGCATTACTGGTTTGCACAATTTCCAACTCGCCGTTTTCATTTTTCACCAGCCATGCCCAGCCCGACCCAAACAAGGTAGCAGCAGCTTTCGAAAATTCTTCCTTAAACGCTTCCACCGAGCCCCATTTGGCTTCCAGCGCAGCTTTCATTTCGTCTTTGGGCTCGTGGCAGCCAATCGGGTTAAACTGATAGAAGTAAAATGTGTGGTTCCAAACCTGAGCACCGTTGTTGAAAATACCTCCTTCGGCTTTTTTTACAATATCCTCAAGCGAAGCATTTTCAAACTCGGTTCCCGGAACCAGATTATTCAGGTTGTTCACATACGCCTGATGATGTTTTCCATGGTGAAACTCCAGCGTTTTTTCGCTGATAAACGGTTCCAGCGCATTTTTCCCGTAGGGTAATTTTGGTAATTCAAATGCCATAATCGTTCAATTTAAAGGTGAATAACTGATGTTGATTTTTGTTTAAAGTTAAGAAATTTCGTCCAAACAGACATATGCCGGAGCATTTGTTTGAAGTGCCATTTTAAAAAGAAAAACCTCTGCAAACTTTATTCACAGAGGCTTTTCAAAGGAAAAATAATTTTTCAGTACATCAATCGAGTCTGATTTGACCATAGCGACTTTCGACAAATACAGTTCCTCCGCTCCCATTGCCAACTTTACCCTTCACTTTCCGAAACTGGTTTTCACTGATGCGGTCTCCGGAAAAACTGGATTCCGGGTATGAAATTCCGCAATAATTGCAACTGGCATCGAGTGAGTAACTGGCGTTTCCTAGCCCAACCGAAATCTGTCCGTAGCTGCTGGTAATTGAAATAAACTCAAAATCGCTGTTAACTTTTCCAACTTTAATTCCTCCATAACCAGCGTCAACTTTCAAACTTTCTGAAAGTTCATCAATCTGAATACGCGTATATTTGGTTTCTGCAGAAAGTGAACCAAGTTCTCCAAAATTAAACGTATCATATTTTGAATCGGCCACCACCGAATTTGCCTGGTCGAGATTAATAACATTGTATTTGGAATTCAAATCCAAATCATTGAGTTGCCCAAAATTAATGGTTGAATACTGCACGGTTACAGAAATATCATTGGCATTTTCAATTCCACCCTTTCCGTAGGCCAGGTTCAAATTCAATTTCCCTGAAGAGGGAGTATTCAACTTATTGGCATTAAAATTTCCATACTGAACATCGAATGTTCCGCTTGCATTCAGTTCGTTTACAAAAACATTTCCGTATTTGTTGGCGATATTCAGATTTTTATCGGACGGAATATTCACCTCGTAGTCGATGCTGAACTGCAGATTCGTTTTAAAATTTCTGCTTAAATGGGTTTCAGCAGTAACGGTATTGCCGGTTTTGCTGAAACTTACGGTAATCTGGTCCAGTAAATCTTCAGCTCTCCGCTCGTTTGCAGATTCTATAGTAATCACCACATCAATAGTGACATTGTTTCCTCCTTTGTGGGTGACTTTTACATCCCCAAATCTATTGTTTATATCGAGTGTTTGCACACTGCTTGCAGGCCACGATTCGTGGTACTCTTTTGTTTTCTCAGCGGCTGTGGCTTTAATTCCGTAAACTGAAGCCACCAGGAGAAACAAAGCTGCAAAAATTCTAACTCTCTGTTTCATAATTTACATTGGTTTTTTGTTTCACTTCTTCTAATTTTTCAACAATCATATTTATTAAACTAAGCTTTGTCTGGTAATATTCCAGCATAGCATTAATTACCCTTTCATCATTCGGATTGGCAGACAAATCGGCCTGAAGATTTTTATACACCGTTTCAAATTCGTTCAGCTCATTATTCATCATTTGCTGTTCATCTTCAGAAATTAAACCTTCGGAAGCCAATTGTTCCCATTGGCTCAAGCCACCGTTAATTGCGCTTGTAAAGTAAAATTCCACTTCTTCGTACTCGGGCGAAAGTGAAGCCAAAGTCATACCTGTTGCCATTTTTTCAACACTTCCGTTTCCCTTTTCAGGCGAAAACCAAATAACAGCCTGGTTGACGATAAGGAAAGCAAAAACCGCTGCAGCAGCTACTTTCCATACCAGATTCAACGAAATAATCTTTTTCTTTTTATCTGAACCTTCCAGTTTTGCCTCAAACCGCTCGAAATGCCCGGCAGGAGGTTCGTCGTTATTCAACTCCTTCAGGTTTTTCAAAATCAGTTCTTCTATGTAATCTTTTTCTTTCATTATCAGTTGTATGAATATATTTCTTTTCCTTTTAACAATTCGCGTAATTTACTTTTTGCCCTTGAAAACTGGGTACGCGACGCCGAGTTGCTGATTCCCAGAATCTCGCTGATTTCATCGTGGTCGTACCCTTCAATCAGGTAAAGGCTGAGGACGGTGCGGTAACCATCGGGTAAACTCCGGATGGCTTGTTTAATCTGTTCCACATTCACTTCGCCAATTTCCTGATTTTCATCGGGAAGCCTCATGGTACGTTGGTTTACTTCCTCAAACTGCACCCGCTTTTTTTTCAGATGATCCAAAGAACGGTTTATCACAATTTTTTTCAGCCATGCGCCAAAACTCACTTCACCCTTGTAGGTGTTTATTTTTCTGAAAGCCTTCAGAAATGCCTCCTGCATAATGTCTTCGGCTTCCGCTTCATCGTTCACAATTCTCAGGCTCACGCAGTACATTGGTTTGTAGTACAATTTGTACAACTGGAACTGTGCTTTTTGATTCCCCTCCATGCACAAGTCGATGAGTTCCTGATGAATATTTTGATACTGCTTTTCCAATTTATTTCAGTTCTGGTTCAATGACGACAAGAAATTACGAATGTTGCACCGGAATCAGTTATTTTTTGTTTTGGAGCAACTTATTGCAAAAAGAATGGAGCAAATGAATATCTCCTTCCTCCAGGAAACTGGTTCGTTCCAGAAAACGGGGGAAAATGGCGGAATCTTCTTTAAATCCTGTTTCCAAAAGAATGGTGTGAATTTTTTGAAGAAGCGAGCGCAGACTTTCTTTATTTTCATTCTCTTCTTTCGGAATTTCTGAACCAAGCATTTTAGACAATTCCCAGGCATAGAGCATAATGGCCTGGGCAAGATTTAATGACGGGAAAGTAGTTTTCATGGGAATGGTGGTCACCAGATCGCACAATTTCAGTTCATCGTTTCGCAAGCCATATTCCTCGCGACCAAAAACAATGGCCACATTATTTACTGAAACTCCTTTCGAAATTAAAAAAGAAGAAAGTTTGGGTAGCGGATAGTAATCGAATTTTACGCTGCGTTTTTTTGCTGAAGTGCCAATAACAAAATCGAAACCAACTAGAGCTTCTTTTAAAGACGGGAAAACCTCTGCCTTTTCTATAATTTCGCCTGAACCGTGTGCCAGCCAGCGTGCCGGGTCGCTCAGGTAATCGCACGGCTTTACCAAAACGAGCTGCGAAAATCCCATTGTTTTTAGGGCACGTGCAGCAGCACCCACGTTTTCAGGAACAGCGGGTTCAATCAGTATGAATGAAATTTGCATGGCATTTCAGATTCAATGATTGTTTTTAATTTGCCGGTAAATCAAGCAAATATTCAATTTCAATCTGAATTAAAGTGAATTGTAAAACTGAACCAACTCTTTTAACAATTCCTGATCATTTGGTTTTACTTTGTTCTTTTTGATAAAACCTGATATTTCATCTTTATGATCAGGAAAAACCTCTTCCAAATCTTTCTTTTTAGCCATCAGCATAGCAGGTTCCTTTCCCACCCTGATGTAATATTCATCGGGACGTTTTAAAAACCGCGCGGGCACTGCATCCTGGTAGGCAGCCGGTTCTTTGGCATTTTCGAAAATAAGCTGTGGTTTCGAGTATAAAGTAGCATTACCTTTTTCTTCAATGATAAAAAATCCCCGCTTTATTTTTTTTGCGTTGGTAAAGGGAGCATACTCAAAAGTATATTCGCCATATTGTACCATTTCAATGGTTTCGGGGGCGGCCAATGCCTGAACAGGATTTTCACCCAATTGAAATTCAATTTGATCGTTGTAAATATTGTAGCGCAACGGAACACCAACAAATTGGGTTTTTGAAGTGGTAAACACCGAACCTTCAATAAACTCATCGTTTAAAAAAGGCGATCCGTTGATGTTAGCTTCGGTAAGAAATTTTGAAATGTCTCCACTATGCCTTCGGTTAAAATCGAGCAACTCAACTGCCTTTTTAATTTCGTAAGCTGAATGGAAAGTCATTTGAGCCATTGCACCCGTATATCCTAAAAAAGTAATTCCCAGAAAAACCAACAACTGTTTCATTTTTTTTTGTTTTAATTTCAGGATAAAATTGGCAATTAAAACAGAAAAAAACAAACAGCCACAAACATTTAACCTTTTGTGATTTGGCAAAATGAAAGCATACTATTTTTGTTTTATACCAAGCCAGAAAATCCCATAAAAGCCATGGCCAGAATACCGGCAGTGATTAATGCAATGGGAGTACCTTTTAATCCTTTGGGAACGCTTTGTAAATCGAGGTGTTCACGAATTCCGGCAAAAAGCAGCAAGGCTAAACCGAAACCAATAGCATTAGCTACGGCATAAATCACACCTTCCACCAAATTAAATTCTTTTTGAATGGTAAGAATGGCCACACCCAAAATAGCACAGTTGGTGGTAATAAGTGGAAGAAAAATACCCAGCGCCTGGTACAATGCCGGACTCACTTTTTTCAAAATAATTTCTACGAGCTGCACCAGTGAGGCAATAACCAGAATAAAGGCGATGGTTTGCAAAAATGCCAGTCCGAAAGCGTCGAGGATATACACCTGAATGAGATACGTTACAATGGTGGCTAAAACCATTACAAAAGCAACTGCTCCCGCCATCCCGACTGCAGTTGAAAGCCGTTTGGAAACACCCAAAAACGGGCAGATTCCCAGAAACTGCATTAAAACAATATTATTAACGAGTATGGCTCCGATTACAATAACCAGGTAATTCATAATTTATCCTCCTAATCTTTTTTAATACGATTGATAATGGCAATGAGGTAGCCCAGCACAATAAATGCGCCCGGTGCCAGCACAAACAAAAGGGTTACATAATTTTCAGAATAGATGGTGATGTCGAAAAGCTTTCCGCTGCCCAGCAACTCCCGTATTCCACCCAACAAAACCAGGGCGAATGTAAATCCCAGTCCAATACCCAGGCCATCAATAGCGGAAGTAACCAGATTGTTTTTTGAAGCAAAAGCTTCTGCCCGGCCAAGCACAATACAGTTTACCACAATAAGGGGTATGAATAGCCCCAGACTTTTATACAACTCAGGCACATAAGCCTGCATAACCAACTGAACCACTGTTACAAATGCAGCAATTATCACAATAAAACTGGGAATTCGAACTTTATCGGGAATCTGGCTTTTGATAAGCGAAACCACAATGTTCGACATCAGCAAAACAAAAGTAGTTGCCAGTCCCATGCCCAGCCCGTTTATGGCCGAAGAGGTTACCCCAAGCGTGGGGCACATTCCCAGCAGCAACACAAATACCGGGTTTTCTTTTATAAATCCTTTCGAAAAATTTTTCCACTGATTCATAAGCTTGTTTTTTTAGTCTCCAACTGCTGGTTTGTATTGTTATAAGCTTCAAAAGCCCTTGTTAAGGCATCGAGAAAAGCGCGTGAAGTGATGGTAGATGCTGTTATGGCATCAATATCGCCGCCATCTTTTGTTACCTCAAATTGATGGGTTTCCGGGTTTTTCCCAATAATGTTCTGAGTTGGTTTCTCTGCATTACGAAACCATTCATTCATTTTTGAACCCAAACCGGGGGTTTCGGCATGTTCGAGCACTTCGTAACCAAACAGGTTTCCAGTATTGTCTATCCCCGCCATAACCGAAATAAAACCGCTGAATCCATTGTTGGTAAATGTTTTTATTGCTACACCAACCAGTTCACCTGCTTTATAGGCCGGAAAAATCTCCAGGCTATCGTCCGTAGCAGGAAGCGCAACTTTTATTGATTCTCCCAGTTCATCAAATTCAGGAAGCACTTTTTCAATGGCTTCACTTTGTGCCTTCATTTTAGCTTCTTCGATGGCATCTTTGGTCAAATCATATACAAAACCCAATACAACAGCGACAATAAATGTCACCACAAAAAGGGTTAATACCATATTTATAAATGTCGATTCGCGTTTTGCCATAACTATTTCCCTCCAAAACGTTTAGGTTTAACATAGGTATTAATGAGCGGCGTAAACGCATTCATTATCAGAATGGCAAACGAAATACCTTCGGGGTAAGCACCAAACAACCTGATGCTTATTGTAATAACTCCGATTCCCACACCGTAAATTATTTGTCCTTTGGGTGTCATTGGAGAAGAAACCATGTCGGTGGCCATAAAAATAGCACCGAGCATTAACCCTCCGGTGAGCAAATGATAAACAGGATTTATATAACTCTGCGGATCGGCCAGCCAGAAAATGGCGGCAACAGCCCCAACACTGGCAATTATTGAAACCGGAATATGCCAGGTAATTACTTTTTTGAAAAGCATATAGAGTCCGCCCAGAATTAAAAACAGGGCAGATATTTCGCCCAGCGAACCTCCGATGTTACCCAGCAGCATGTCGCTTGTTGCAGGCAATTCAGGCAAAAGCTGGGAAACGGGAGTACCGTTGGTGAGCCCTTCCTTAATTACTCCAAGCGGGGTGGCAGAAGTAACTGTATCCACATCGCTCTGCCGGGTTGCCGGCCAGGAAGTCATTTGAACGGGGAAAGAAATGAGCAGAAAAACCCTTCCGACCAGGGCCGGGTTAAAAATGTTGCTACCAAGTCCTCCGAACGAAAGTTTTCCAATTCCAATGGCTGCCAAGGAACCAATTACAATAATCCACCAGGGAATGCCCGCCGGAACGTTGAATGCCAGCAGAATTCCTGTTACCAAAGCAGAACCGTCTGTAATTGTGGGAGTTGCCTTCATTAGATACTTCTGAATGAGGTATTCAAAGGCGAGGCAGGCTGCCACTGCAATCAGGGTAACGCGCAGTGCGTCAATCCCAAAAACAAAAACCGACCACAATAACGCCGGAATCATGGCGTAAACAACCCGGTACATAATTTTCCGGGTCGAATCGTCGGAATGGACGTGTGGTGATGGTGAAACCGTTAGTAAATTACTCATTATCAGTTTAAAGTTTCGCGTTTATAGTTTAAAGCAATAGTATTTACTTCTTTAAACAGTTTTTTATTATTTTTTTCGTGAACGTATAATTTGACCCACTTTCCCCTTCCCGAAACGAATATAATCGAGCAACGGCCGGTTCGACGGGCACGTGTAACTGCACGAACCACACTCAACACAATCCATAATTTTATCCTCCTCTGCGCGGTCAAATATTTGTTTTTCCGAAAGTGTCATTAACAGGTATGGTTCCAGGCCCATCGGACAAACCGAAACACAGCGCGAACAGCGAATGCAGGCAATATATTCAGTTCTTTTCGATTCTTCTTTTTTCATAAGAAGAATTCCTGAGGTACCTTTAGTTACCGGCACATCGAGTGACGCAATGGCGCGTCCCATCATTGGGCCGCCGCTAATTACCTTACCTGTATTTTCAGTCAAACCGCCAGCGGCTTCCACCAAAGCAGAAGTGGGCGTTCCGATGCGTACCAAAAAGTTTGAAGGTTTTTTAACCTCTTTTCCTGTTATGGTAACCACCCGTTCAAAAAGCGGTTTGTTTTTCTGAATAGCTTCGTAAACAGCAAAAGCAGTTCCCACATTGCTCACCACAGCACCAACAGCAATGGGAAGCCCCCCGGAGGGAACCTCGCTACCAGTAACCGCTTTTATCAGTTGTTTTTCACCTCCCTGCGGGTACTTTACTTTTAGAGCAGTTACACTGATTCCTTTGTATTCTTTTGATTTCTCCGTAAGCTTTTGAATAGCGTCGGGTTTGTTGTTTTCAATTCCGATAACTGCTTTTACCACATTCAAAGCTTTCATCAGAAGTTGTGTTCCCACCAGAATTTCGTCGGTTTTTTCCAGCATCAGACGGTGGTCTGAAGTCAGGTAGGGTTCACACTCCACACCGTTAATTAAAAGCACATCGGCTTTCATTCCTTTGGGTGGAACCAGTTTTACGTGAGTTGGAAATGTAGCACCTCCCAATCCCACAATGCCAGCCTCCTGGATCTTTTTGACAATCTCTTCACCGCTCAAGCCGAAATCTTTTTTCAATTCTTCAGAACGGTCAATTTCTTCTATCCATTCATCGCCAACCACATCAATAAAAATCCCTTGTTTTGGATAGCCGGAGCTATCGGCCTGAAAATCCACTTTTTTCACCTTCCCTGAAACGGATGAATGAATATTGGTGGACACAAAACTGCTGCTTTTGGCAATAACCTGACCCACTTTTACAGAGTCGCCACGGTTAACAACCGGAGTGGCAGGTGCGCCAATATGCTGTGCAACCGGTATAAAAACCGAGGCTGGGAGAGGCAAAACTTCGATGGGTTTGCCTGCTGATAGTTTGTTTTCGGGTGGATGAACTCCCCCTTTTTTGAACGTTTTTAGCATTCCTGTTTATTTAGCAGTACTACACTCTTCTTTTTCTTCAACCTTAATTTTCCGGGGAGGAAAATTCTCTTCGATGATGGCATTTGTGGGGCAAACCGGTACGCATTTCCGGCACAACTTACATTTGTCTGAATCGATAAATGCCAGGTTGTTTTCAATGGTTATGGCATCGAATTTACATTCTTTTTCACATTTTCCGCAACCAATACAGGCAACCGAACATGCTTTTCGTGCTACACCACCTTTATCCGTGTTCCGGCAGGCCACAACCACTTTGCGGTCTTTGGGGAATTTTTTGCGCAATTCAATCAGATCTTTCGGGCAGGCTTCCACACAAGCGCCGCATGCCACACACATATCATCAATAATTTTGGGAACACCCAAATCGGCACGTAATTCTATAGCATCAAAATCGCAGGAATCGTAGCAATCGCCATAACCCAAACATCCCCACTGGCAATCGGTTTCGCCACTGTAAACCGATGCGGCAATTGCACAGGTAGTTGCGCCGTCGTAAATATTTGTTTTTGGCCGGTGGTCGCAAGTTCCGTTACAACGGATAAAAGCCACACGGGCATCTTTTTTCACTGCCTCAAGTCCCAGGATTTCTGCCACCTTATTCATGGTATCATTCCCTCCAACCGGGCAGTTTAAATCGTTTAAATCTTTTGCTTTAACACAGGCTTCGGCAAATGCACGGCAGCCGGCATAACCGCAACCACCGCAATTGGCAGCAGGCAAATTCTGCTCCACCTCATCAATGCGCGGATCTTCATAAACCTTAAACTTTCGGGCAACAAAATAAAGAATAACCGCTGCAGATGTCCCGATAACACTCAGCGTGGCAACTGTATATATAACGGTGATACTCATAATTGATTAAATTTCTTCCAGTTCGAATTTGAAAACTTTTTTTAAATAATGACGAAAAAAATATAATGTTATATAATATGGAATCAGAATACCCAATGCCGATAAACCTGCCAAGGCTTCGTTACCAGTGGCTTCAAAAATCAGGATTAAAATAAACATTACAAGAATGAAAGGCAGAATATATCCGTAAAACAAGGCTTTGAAACCTGCTGATTCACGAAATAAAACAGTTACTTCCTGTCCCGGAGAATATTTTGAGTTCCAATAAGGAATTTCAATTTCTTTTTCCTGAAAGTCGGCAACAGAACAAGCTCCGTTTGCATGGCATGATGAGCATGCAGACTGGTTTACAATGCTAACAGTGAGAGAGTTGTTAGCAACACTCTTTACAAATCCTTTATGTTTTATTATAGAACCCGCCACAATTTTTGCTATTTACAGGTTGCAAATTTAGACTTTTATTTAAACTCCGATATGACAAAAAAACAGTTTTATTGATATTTATTCAATTTAGAAATGTTCTAATTTATTTCTGTTCGTTTGATTTTAAGGAAGCTTCTGCTTCTTCTCTTATTGATTCCACATCCCAGGCACAGTCGGCTTCATGAATGGAAAAACTTTTTTCGGCAATTAAGGTTTCAGAAAGCTGCTCAGAAAAACGGCGGGTTTCCTGAATAAAACGGGAATGGTCCTCCAGCCAGTGTTCATATAATTCCATGAAGACCTCCTCTTCGTGATGTTTGAAAAAACGCGCAGAACGGTAGGCTTCATAACGTGCAAAACCTAAATGTTCAAGCGCTTTGGTTCCCAGTTCAAGGCCAGAGTTGAACATTTCCCGCTGAACTGTTTTTACATTCAGTTTAATAAATTCAAAAGCATGGTAAATATCTTTGGCACGTGCCAGAATTTTGACTTCAGGATATTTGTTTCTCACATATTTAGATACTTCCAGGGCATTATCGTATTCTGCCATACTTAAAATCAGCAGTCGGGCATTGGCTATCCCGGCATTTTCAAGCACCTGCGACCGGGTTACATCTCCGTAATACAATTTAAATCCGAACTTCCGTAAAATTTCCACATTGGCCGGATTACTGTCGATAATGGTAACTTTGAACCCATTGGCCAAAAGTAACCGCCCAACTGCAAGCCCAAACCGCCCAAAACCTGCAAGAATAATAGGTTTATCCTGCGCCTCTACCTCATCGTATTCGAGTTTGTTTTGCCAGCGTGCTAAAATCGGGCTTACTGCTTTATCGTTAAACAGCAAAAGCAGTGGCGACAAAGCCATGGAAAGTGTAACCACCAATAAAAGTAATCCTCCGGTTTTTTCTTCGAAAAGCTGGCTTTGCCTTGAAAATGAAATTAAAACAAAAGCAAATTCGCTGGATTGGGCGAGCAAAAAAGCAAACAGAAATTCGTACCCCTTTTTTAATTTGAAAAACCTGCCAAGCAAAAGCAACACCAAGAATTTCAAAAAAACCAAAAGCAAAACATAACCTATAATTCGAAAGGGATCTTCAATAAACAGCAAAAAATTTATGCTGGCCCCCACAGAAATAAAAAACAATCCTAATAGCAACCCTTTAAACGGGTCGATGGTGGCTTCCAGTTCATGCCGGTATTCACTGTCGGCCAAAACCACTCCGGCAATAAAAGTACCCAAAGCGGGAGATAATCCGATGGCATCCATGGCCAAAGCAATGCCTATAACCAGTAAAAGAGCCATGGCAGTAAAAACCTCGTGCAGATTCGTTTCGGCAATAAACCGAAAAATGTGTTTGGAAACAAACCTTCCCAACAGAATAATAGCTGCAATTGCTGCAATAATAACCAGCAACTGTGCCCAACCCGGAAGCGCTGCCACTCCGGTAAGTTTATCCAGTTGCGTATCTGCAAGGTTTCCTGCGGCATTAAAAGTTGCAAGTACCGGAATAATGGCCAGAATTGGCACCACCATAATATCCTGAAAAAGTAAAACCGCAAAAGCAGATTTCCCGGCGGTGTTTCGGATTAGCCCTTTTTCGGTAAGGGTTTGCAAAACAATTGCTGTTGAGGAAAGCGCCAGAATAAGGCCAATACCAACGGCACGGTTTAATTGAAAGCCAAAAGCCAGGGCGACTGCTCCAATAACTATCGAGGTAATTAAAACCTGTAATCCGCCGAGCCCAAAAATTGACTTTCTCATTTTCCATAACAAGGAAGGTTCCAGTTCCAACCCAATAACAAACAGCATTAAAACCACGCCGAATTCGGCAAAGTGCATAACATCACTGGCTTCCTGACCTACCAACCCAAGCACAAACGGACCAATTATAATTCCGGCAAGCAAATAGCCCAACACAGAAACCATTCCCAGTTTTTTTGCCAGCGGCACCGAAACCACTGCTGCCAAAAGGTATATTAACGCCTGAAAGAAAAAATCCTGGTTGTACATATTATTCAATTAAATCGTTAAAATACGCTGCCTGCCTCATTTTCTGATTAAATTCTCCATTCCTAAGCATTAAGAGTACTTTCTTGTAATTTTCTGCAAATGTTGATATTTCATCATTATGAATTGTATGTGCACCATGAACTACGAATGGGGGCAAATATTCCATCCGGCAAAGGTTAGCCGATTGTTTAAAAGGAACCAAAAATTCATTTATGGTATAATGATTACGCCCCTCCTTGCTGTAAACTTCCTTTCGCCCACCTGTAGTAATTACCGAAAGTACCGATTTTCCATCCAGCATCAGTCCTTTATCGCCATAAGCCCAACCGTGTTCCAAAACAAGATCCATCCATTCTATTAGCAATGCCGGAGCACTATACCAGTAAAACGGATGATGCCAAATAATAATATCATGGTTAAGAAGAAGGTGCTGTTCCCTTTTTACATCTATAAAAAAATCAGGATAATTCTCATACAAATCATTTACTGTTACATGGTCCATTTCTTTAGCCACATTAATAAGTTGCCGGTTTATACGCGACTTTTGAATGGCAGGATGTGCAAATTCTATAAGTATTCTGTTCATTTACCTAAAAAGCTAAGTTGTGTTTTATTATAAATGACCGAATAACTTTCCTCACCGGAACTTTCATTTCAATCATCCAAGACGTTTTAAAAATAACAAATTTCAGGGGAAATTCAGATTCATTGGTATTTGTTTGCGATTAAACCCCGGATTAAAGAATTATTCCAAAGGAAAACTACACGCTGTTGTAATTAATTTAGGGGTTAAAAATTAAACAAATAAAAATTTAATGACTGAAATCCAACAAGTTGTAATTGAATTCAATTCAGAAGATCTGCAAAATTTAACCGTAATATATCTTTCAGAAATATACCGAATTAAACAAATCATTTCCAGCGTTTTACTTTTAAATCGAATCTAAACTGGTTAAAAAATTTGCAAATGCCAACCTTTAAACTTAAATTTGAGCTGTACAATACGAGTTCATTGAAAAGAAAAAGATACTATCCGCATCGATTCAGCAGTTGGTAAACTCAACAGAACTTATTAAACCGAGTTAGCTCAACGGTTGCAAAAACAGGCCTCGTAGTCCCGAGAAATCGGGATGAGTCGCAAGACCAGTGGACGTTTGACCGACCGGGCGCTCAAATCCTGTTAATCAGGGGTTTTACGCAAACGGAATTGGTGCGGATTTTTTTTATTCTTTTATGAACCGTTTCACTATAAGAAACAGCAAAATAAGTACTGCCATAAACATGGCCACACGGGCAATAAAATCGCCATACTTCACATAAAAAGTAATCTCATCATTCAAATTTACTGAGCCCTCAATAGCAGCTTCCTCCCACCATGCGGTTGGTTGTGAAACATCTCCCCGCTGATTAATAAAACAAGAAATTCCTGTATTGGCCGAACGTGCCACACTCCGACGTGTTTCAATGGCACGTAACCGCGAAAATGACAAATGCTGTTTGTAACCGGGTGTATTTCGCCACCAGCCGTCGTTGGTAATTACAACAATCAGTCCGGCTCCTTTATTCACAAAACGGGTAAGGTATTCACCAAAAACCGATTCGTAACATATTACAGGTGCAATTTTCACATTGTTTTTCAGAATAAAATTTGAAGGTTCTTCCTGAATACCCAAACTGCCAGTGGTTCCTCCCAGGTCAATCACAAAATCTTTTAAAAATCCCATGTATTTTCTGAATGGCATTTTTTCAACTCCCGGAACCAGAATTGATTTATGATACACATCGCCCGTACCATTTCGGTTTAAAAAAACGGCAGAATTATAAACATCATAGTAAACTCCATTTGAATGGCGAGAAGTTAACGAGGCACTTTCGGCATCGGGATAAATTTTGGAAGACGACGTACCAAAAATTAATTCTGCATTGGGATGGTTCCACATCCAATCGGTAAGCTGCCGGAAATGATAGTTGGATTCCAACCTGTTTACATTCCAGTCTGGATAACGCTCAAAAACGGTTTCCGGACCAATTACCAAATCGGTATTTTCTCTGATTTTTGAATCAGCCAGTCGGGTGAATTTTTGAAGTTTTCTGTTCTCAGCCTGCACGTCATAAGCTTCGTTGTACGGGTCGATATTGGGCTGAACAATAACCACATGCAACGGATTTTCTTTTTCCTGGTATGAACTATAAACCGATCTGGAAAATAACCACGGGCCCAATAAAACCAAAAGGAAACCACCGGTTGAATACAATATTTTTCGCCGGGGAACAGTATTTCGAACATTCACATAAATATTGAATAAAATTATATTCAAAGCCAGCACCCAAACCGTTCCTCCCAGTGTTCCGGTATATTCATACCACTGAATCATTTTTACATTGTTGGCAAAACCGTTTCCAAGGTTTAGCCACGGCCATTCAATATCCCAGTGAAAATGAAAATATTCGAATGAAATCCAGAAAACGGCTAGTGCCAAATAGCCCAGATTTGTCCTGAAGTATCTTCTGGCGGTGTGACCCAGCCACCAAACCAATGACATTAGAAACGCGTTGGCAACAATAGCCATTAAAGCACCTGCAACGGTAGCGTAGGCAATCCACCAGGTTGTAATGCCATTCCATATCAAAAAAGCCAAAAAAGCATGTCCCCAGAAAGACACTCCCCGAAATTCAGTTTTTTTCGAAATAAAAAAGTTTTCTAACAACAAAAGGGGGAAAAAGGCGATAAAAAGTAACCACCCCGGTAGTCCGAGCCAGGCAAGGCTTAAAAGCACACCTGTTGAACCAGCTAAAATATAACGGGAAAATCGTGACATATTACCAAATATTTTGGGCCAATACAGTTTCCTTTCTTTTCCGGGCCCTTTCAAAAACAAAATCAATTTGCCCCATCATTAATCCACCCCACCAGGCAATATTCACAATAACCGGGTTTCCTTGTTTATTTTTAAGGGTAAGAGGTTCTTCCAAATAAGTATGCGTATGTCCGCCAATTATTAAATCAGTAAATGAAGTTTCCGCAGCAATAATGGTGTCACTTACTTTTGGCTCCCTGTACCTTAACCCAAGATGTGACAAGCAAATCACCAAATCGCATTTTTTTTCATTTTTCAGGAAATTTTCCATCTCAACGGCAACTTCCAACGGATTGTTATAAACGGTATTACCATATTGCTTTTTGCCCACCAATCCGGCAAGCTCCACTCCCAAACCATAAACACCGATTTTAATTCCTGACTTGCGAAATATTTTCCAACGAGGAAATTTTCCTGCAAGAATGGTATCAGAAAAATCGTAATTGGAATTGATAATAGGGAATTTCGCATGGGGTAATGGTTCCAGCAATCCTTCCAGGCCATTGTCAAACTCGTGGTTTCCAATGGTTCCTGCATCGTATCCGGCTGCTGACATTAATTTCAGAATCAGTTCGCCTTTAAAATAGTTGAAATACGGCGTCCCCTGAAACATGTCGCCAGCATCGAGCAATAAAGTGTTTGGATTTATTTGCCTGATATTTTTCGTCAGGCCCGAAATCCTTGCCAGACCGCCTTTTCCAGCATAACGCGGGTCTGTTCCTTCAAACGGTTCAATATGCGAGTGAATATCGTTGGTATGCAGTATGGTAATGGTAACAAAATCGTCGGCTGAAAACGACTGAAAAGGCAGGGTTCCCAATGCAATTCCTGCAGTTCCTGTGCTCAAATTTTTAAGAAAATATCTTCTATTCATACGAAATCCTCCCATCTGGTTTTGACGAAATTTTCTGGCCTTTTTCCAACTTTTTTTCCAAATGAACCATAATCACATCGCGGATTTTAATATTGCCTGCCACGAAATTTTTTCGCTTTGTGAAAATTTCCAGTCCATCGCCACCTTCGGCAACATAGTCGTTCGTAACCAGCCAGTAATGTTCTTTGTCACTTAATGACTTTCCCGCAACTTCCACATTCTCTGCATTATTCTCTGAAATCTTAAAGCGAACCCCGCCCACACTGTCGCCTCCTTTTTCGGCAATAATATTTAAAAATTCCTGAACCTGTGTTCCTGAAAGTTCCAAAAAAACCAATTCATTTTCAAACGGCATCAGTTCGAAAATTTTCCCTATTGTAATTTCTCCTTCAGGCAGAAAAGTTCTAATTCCCCCGTAATTGTAATAGGAAATGGCAGGTTGAAAATTCTTCCCCATTTCTGTGGCAATTTTTTTTCCTTCAACTAAAAGTAAATCGGCCAAAAAATTAGTTAGGCTACTTTCCGGCCTGTTTTTTACCATTTCTTCGGCCGAAACCGCAATAACACGAGACATGTCTTTTTCGAGAATATTCTTATAGGGAAGATAAAGCGAAACAAGCTCGCTGTCAAGTTGTGTAATTGAATCGGACACAGGCAAATTCCTG
The DNA here is from genome assembly GCF_041687215.1 of Mariniphaga sp. NCBI lineage: Bacteria > Pseudomonadati > Bacteroidota > Bacteroidia > Marinilabiliales > Prolixibacteraceae > Mariniphaga > Mariniphaga sp. Next base: position 1,498 of record NZ_JAWLCI010000027.1, on the reverse strand, counting down.
TTTTCTGTTGTTGATATAACATACTGGGTTTTACAGTTCAAGAACAGAAAAAACCAAGTTATCAACAATATATAGCTGAAAGATCGTTGCATTATGGAAAGATTTTATAAAAAGTAACTGCTATTTTAGCCTCAAGTTTGTTGTACATCGATGAAACAGATAAAAAAAGAAATATGTTTGGTTCAAAACTACATATAATAAAATATACCGTAATTTTTTTAACATTTTTTTTAACAGGTCTTATCAATTCCTTTTCATTACATGCACAGCCAAACGAAGTGGTGGCTGAAAAAGGGGAAGGAATTTACCGGTTACTTACCCGAAACGGTTTGCCCGTTTCACAATATTTGGAAGTTTTTGTTGAACTGAATAAAGACAGGCTTGGACCAGGAAATTCACTTTACGCCGGGAGGAAATACAAACTTCCTGACAAAACAGCAGAAACTCCTTCCAAATCAACTGGAACCACGCGCCGTTTTGAGATTTTTGGTGAAAAATATGCCGATGTTGAAATTATTGACGAGCAACTGAAAGGTGCTGTTTACCATCTGGTTGCCGGCCATGGCGGGCCTGATCCGGGAGCTGTGGGAAGATATGGGGAATGGCAATTGTGTGAAGATGAGTACGCCTATGATGTAACGCTCAGGCTGGCTAGAAATCTGATTCAGCACGGCGCAACGGTTTACATGATTACCCGCGATAATAATGACGGAGTGCGCGATGATAGCTACCTGAAACCCGATAAGGATGAATTATGCTACCCAAACCTTAAAATTCCGTTAAACCAAACCCGCAGATTACGACAACGCACTGATGCAGTGAATACTTTATATCAAAAACATCGCGGAAATTTTCAACGCATGGTTGCTATTCATGTTGACTCGCGCAGCCACGGTGAAAATATTGATGTGTTTTTTTACCACGATAAACGTAGCAAAACCGGAAAAGATGCAGCCCATATTCTGAAGAACACCTTCCAGCGAAAATATGACCTGCACCAGCCCGGAAGAGGCTATAAGGGAACGGTTTCCGACAGAAATTTATACGTAGTTAGAAATACATATCCGGTAGCCATTTATATTGAGTTGGGAAACATCAACCACCGGCGCGACCAGCAAAGATTTATCATTCCAAGCAACCGGCAAGCTCTGGCAAACTGGTTATTTGAAGGATTAATGGAGGACTTTAAAACAAACAAATAATATCCGTTTGGTAATAAACTTCTTGTTTTCAGTTTGTTTCAATTTTGCTTGTCGTGAGAGAAAAAATCAGAAATAAAATTTAAAAAAATTTTGGAAAGTTTAATATTAGTTTTACATTTGTAAGGCAATACGTCCTGTATTGCTTGTGTGTTTGGGGGTTAACATTAATAAAGGGTGGCTGTTGAGCCGCCCTTTTCTTGGCTCAGTTTAAAAAGTTGTGGAGTAAGATAAAAAAACGAACTTTGAATTTTTTATTTTACAAATCTGATGGCACAATCAAACGATCATTATCAAGC
>NZ_JAWLCI010000026.1:0-62963 GCF_041687215.1 Mariniphaga sp. | reverse complement strand
AGTGCCTTTAAGAACAATTGTAACTCCCGGTAGTGGGGAACCATCATCTCCGGTTATGTTACCGGTTATGGTTCTTGTCTGGGCGACTGCCCCAAGTTGAGATATCAGAAAAATCCCAACCATAAGAAACTTTGCAAAGGACATATTAAGCCCTTGTCGCAAAAAACTTTGCGTTGCGCTTTTTTTCATAGGTGTAAAAATTTTTAATTAAAAAATAGAATTAATTATTCACTAAAATGAAATTCATTTCATATCATAATTTCTTAATAAGATCAAGGATTCTATTTGGATTTTTTCATAGGCAGAATAGATTTTTAGTTATAGTCCAACTTTCTTGCTCGAATGATTTCAAAGGAAACTTTTTCAGGTTGAAATGTTGCTTATTCTTCAAAAATATTTTTTGGTCGTTTTCCGTTATCGCTAACGTAACAAATGTATAAAAAGAATCAGGAGAAAAAAATTTTAGCTGGGTTTTTAACAGCATAAAATTCAATTTATTTATTTAACTCATTAAAAATAAATTACTTATATTCCTTTATTCTTTAAAATCAAAAACAATATTGCTAAAATCGGTGGAAAAACCTGAAGTTTCTTCAGGCTATTAATCCTACAGTTTGTAAAATTCCTCCCATCCTTTGCGGGGAGGAGCACCAACCAACATTTGGTTTGCCAACACGTTATTGGTTACCTGTTTCTTTTTACGGTCGAAAATAATTTTTGAATTTAACTGCTGCGCCATGGTGCCCAATGTAAATACCTGGCTTAGCGGACCGGCAATGTCAAACGACGAGCGGCATTTTTCCTCTCCTTTACAAGCCAGCAGGAAATTGGCAAAATGATTCGACGGGCTTTTGGGTACTTCCGGCAGTTTCGATGCCATATCTTTGGCTTTGTCTCCAGGAATAATCGACAAAGTGCTACCGTGCGAACCACCTTTGAACATCAATTCTTTGGAATAAATAATTTTCCCCGGCCCCAACTTTGCAGGCTGCATTTGCCCGTTGCTTGCAGGTGGAATATTCGGGTCAACTTCCAGGTTACCATACCCTTCGGGGACCTGCGGGATGTTGTTCATCCCATCGTACCAGGTAATGGTAAGCGGCGGCATTTTTCCGCGTTTTGGGAACTTAAACGCCAGAGTGGTTTCTTGTGGGAAAAACAGTGGATTGTAACCATCAATGCGGACCGGGTCAACTTCATAAGGCAATCCCAAATCAAGAAATTCATGAGCGGTATCCATTATGTGAGCCCCCCAGTCGCCAAGTGCGCCCATTCCAAAGTCGTACCAGCAGCGCCACTGTCCGTTTACAAAGTCTTTTTGATAATCGTGATGCTCAGCGGTCATTAGCCATGTGTCCCAGTCCAGAGTTTCCGGAATGGGCTCACCATTGGGGAATTTGGTCATGCTGGTGTCCCATCCATGCCAACGACGGCGGCCATTCATGTGTGCGGTAATGGCAGTCACATCTTTGATTATTCCTGCTTCAACCCATGTTTTAAACTGAAAATAATTTCCTTCAGAATGTCCCTGGTTTCCCATTTGCGTGGCCACCTTGTATTTTTTTGCACCATTTATCATCAGTTCAATTTCGTTGAAAGTACGGGCCATTGGTTTTTCAACATATATATGTTTCCCTTTCGACATGCCCAGCATGGTTATGGGGAAATGGGAAAAATCAGGGGTACCCACACTTACCGCGTCAAATTCATTTTCAATTTTATCAAACATTTCCCTGAAATCCTGAAAACGTTTTGCCTTTGGATAGGCTTCTATACTTTTAAGGGTGTGTGGAGCGCCCATGTCAACATCGCAAAGGGCCACAAAGTTAACAAGACCGGTTTTGTAGAAATCGCCCATAATTTGGCCACCACGGTTTCCAATTCCGCAACAAGCCATGTTTACTTTATCGCTGGGGGCCACCGATGCGTTTTGGATAATTTCGCCCGCTTTATTCCTAATTTCGGGTTTGGCAAATAAAACGTGTGCTGGAACAATGGTAATTGCTCCAAAAGTGGTTGCAGCTCTTTGTATAAATTTTCTTCTTGATGTCATTGATTTCAATATTTAATGATTAAAGTTTCGGGTTCACTGTAATCAAAAAGTTCAAAGTTCAGCGTTCTGAATTTGAACCACTCGATACTTTGAACCCAAAACTCAAAATTTATATTTTTGGTTCCCAGCCCGGTTCATATTCGCGGCCCCACAGTTTCATGGCTTCGCGGTCGAACATCCGTCCGGTTTTGTCGTCAATATCGAATCCTTTTCCAATGCGGTAAGCAATATTGGAATAATGCACCATGGCCATGCTGATGTTGGCATCATCGATGGGTGCATTCAGTTTTGCTTTACCCCGGATGGTATCAAAAAAGTTTATCACGTGTGTGGTTGACATGTCGCCTCCACCGCCCAGCGCTGTTCCTGCTTCGGTTGAACCCGATTTTGTTTCACGGATAACTTTTCCACCCCTGTCGGTTAAAATGTATTTATCACGGTCAACAAAAACAGAACCCTCGCTACCATAGATGATGGTTCCGCGACCGCCCCCGTATGTGTCGTAACCGCTGCGGCTTTTACCGTCCCATTTAATAATTTTGTCGCCGGCAAACCTGAAAGTGGCATCCATGGTGTCGTACATTTCCCAGCCATCGTTTACAAAATGCCTTTTGGCTGCCTCCACATCAACATGCAGCGGAAAGTCAACCTGCAAGGCCCAGCGCGCCACATCCAGCTCATGGGTGGCATTATTTCCGGCTTCGGCAGTTCCATAATTCCAGCCATACCAGTGCCAGTTGTAATCCCATGTTTCCACGGTATATTCACGACGCGGTGCCGGCCCCTGGAACAATTCCCAGTCGAGGCCCTGCGGTACCGGTGCTTTTTGCTGATGGGGAACTTCTCCGCGGGCACTGGTATAAAAGGCCACGGCTTTATAAGGCGTTCCAATTGTTCCGTTATGGATTTCCTTCATTATTTCGATGGTATGGTCGGATGAACGCTGCTGGTTGCCCATTTGCACCACTTTGTTCAGCTTTTTGGCAGCTTCCACCAGAATCTCATTTTCAAACATGTTGTGGCTGCTTGGTTTTTCCACGTAAACATGTTTCCCTCCTTTCATGGCCATAACCGAACCCGGAGTATGCCAGTGGTCGGGAGTGGCATTGATTAAAACATCCACTTTCGGATCGTCAATCACTTTCCTGATATCGTTTTCCAGCTTCGGTTTATAATCAATTCGTTTTGAAAAATTCTGAAGCGCTCTTTCACGCTGTTTTTCCATCACATCGCACAAATAAACCAACTCTACATTTGCTTCCTTTTTGGCAATGGGAGCATAAAAAGCACCCAACCTGCGACCCAATCCTGCAATGGCCACATTCAACCTGTCGTTTGCCCCAATTATCCGGCTGTAACTTTTTGCCGACATTCCCATAGCCGATCCACCCACTGCAATTCCTGCCGCTCCGGCTGTCATTTTTTTAAGAAATTCTCTTCTGTTTGCACTCATATTATTTTTAATTCTTTGATATTATTAATTTCCAAATTACAATTTTAAATCTTTTTGATTCACTAAATGATTGAAGTAGGAAGTCGGAAGACCGAAGTTGGAAGACCGAAGACCAAAGTCTTATTATTCTTTAAATCCAGAGCTCTGAATTTTAAACTTTAAACCTCGAACTTTAAACTTCTTCCTCCTACAACATCGCCATCACACCTTTGGTATAACCGAACGATTCCATCATTCCCGGCAGTGGATCGTCAGCTTCGGCTTCATATTCCAAAGCCAGGGTTCCTTTGTAACCCATGTCCACAACATTTTTCATAAACGCAGGAAAATCGATCACGCCACGACCGATAATGCAGGTCTTTCCTTCGGCAGCAGCGGCTGTAACGTCTTTAATGTGGATATCCAGCACCCTGTCGAAAAAGTCCTTTACATCCTGCTCGGGATCGCGGTTGATGCGTTTGGTATGCCCAATATCAATGCAGAGGCCCATACGTTTGTCCATGTTTTTAATAAGGTTGTAGGCACTTTCGGCGCTGGGATACAGTTTATCGCCCGGTCCGTGATTGTGAATGGCCAGTTTAATGTCGTACTCTTTTACTTTGCCTTCCACGTATTCCAGCAACTCATGGTTTGGAACACCTACAATCATTTCCATGCCCGCCGTTTTGGCGTATTCAAATGCCCGGTCAACATCCTCTTTTGAGCGCATGTAAACCACGCCGGCGCCGTAAAGCGTAACTCCCTTTTTCTTACAGAGCTCCACCGTTTCTTTAATGGCTGCATTGTCTGCATCAAGCGGCAAATGCATGTCTTTAAATGTAATCCGGTTCACTCCACAGCGCACCGTCATATCAAGCGCTTCTTCGGTAGAAAATTTCCGTAGGGTGTAAGATGCCACACCGAGTTGAATATCACTCTTGCCTTTTCTTACTTCAGCATTAACTGAAGCGGCATTTGCCAACCCGGGAACTGCTGCTGCAGCCATCCCGATTCCGGCAGCTTTTAAAAAATTTCTTCTGTTTGTCATTATTATAATTCCCTTATTTTAATACTTCTGAAATGCACTTCATCATTGTGATCCTGAATATGTATCGGACCTCTTTCGGCCATGCCAAAACCTTCCATTTTGGCAAATTTACTCCCTGCAACCAATTCTTTAAATTCTTCACTTCCTCTGGTAAACTCCACCACTTTTCGCCCGTTCAGCCAGTGTTCTGCCCTGTTGTCGGGGTAAAGAACAATGCGTCCTCGGTTCCATTCGCCGGGCCCGTTAATAAAACGGCCTTCTTTTTTGGCAGGAATTAAATCATATAACGAGGCGAGTGTGCGGTTTCCGTTTATTCCGTTTTTGGCATCGGGATGATTTTCGTCATCGAGAATCTGATACTCGAGCCCAACTGAATGCCCATTATTTCCAAGACCGTATTTCACACCGCTGTTGGCGCCTTCAGTAAACATAAAATCGAATTTCAGTTCAAAAGGACCAAACTCTTCTTTGGTTATAATACTTCCGCCTTCACCACCTGGCAAAACAGTAAGTAAGCCGTCTTTTACCTGCCATCCTTCAGCAGGGAATTCGTCACCGTCAACACTTTTAAACTGATCGGCTGACTGGCCGTCGAAGAGCAGTTTATAACCTTGTTCCTTTTCTGCTTCACTCAGGTTGTTGGCTAACATATTAACTACATAAATGCCTTCGTTGGGTGAAGGTTCCAGGTTCTCGGTTTTAATGCGGATGTTCCGCCACTTGATTTGACGGTTTGCCATCGCCTCATCGCGAATGGAATGAACCTGCAAAGCAATAAAACCTTTTGGTGTCATATCGTCGAGGAGATATGAAACGGGAACACCGTTGAGCCATGTTTTAATTGACGGCCCAATGCATTCAATGCGGTAGTGGTTCCACTCGCCTGATTTAAAAGCCGATTTTGCATCCGGGTTCAAATCCACCGGATAAAGCCAGCCGCGACGGGCTTCGTCGTAAATGCCAGCACTCCAGGCACGGTCAGAAGGATCCACCTCGCACTGGTAACCGTGTACTCTTCCGTTCATATAATCGGGCAAACTTTGGCTGCGGAACTGCATGCCCGAGTTGAAATCGTCCACCAGCAACATTTCGAGTTCAAGTACGAAATCACCGTATTCTTGTTCGGTACATAAAAACGAATTGGGCGTGTTGGCCACTGTGGTACCTACAATCTCCCCGTCGATGGCTTCATAAATTGCCTCGCCGTTCAGTTGTTTCCAACCGGTTAAATCTTTACCGTTAAATAAATCTGTCCATCCATCATCTGTTGGACTGTTGCAACCATTCAATACTAATACTGCAAGAAAAAACCAGAGAATTTTATTCATGATATTTAATTTTTAGTTTGTTTTTCCATCAAAACAATCCCGTGTACGAACACGGCTTTTGCAAATTTAATTATTTTTCGGTTCGAAAGGAGATGTTTCGCAACAGAAATTAAAATGAATTTATTCGATTCCCAGCAAATCGAACATAAATGCATATTCAAGTGCGGCATCCTTAATCCACTGAAACCGTCCCGAAGCGCCGCCATGTCCGTAGTCCATGTTGATATGGAAAATGAGTGGATTATCGTCGGTCTTTAATTCGCGGAGTTTAGCAACCCATTTAGCCGGCTCCCAATATTGTACCTGCGAATCGTGGAATCCGGTGGTGACCAGCAGTGCCGGATAATCTTTGGCTTCCACATTGTCGTAGGGCGAATAGGAAAGCATGTAGTGGTAGTATTTTTCGTCGTTAGGATTTCCCCACTCGTCGTATTCGCTGGTGGTGAGCGGAATGGTTTCGTCAAGCATGGTTGTAACCACATCAACAAATGGCACGTTGGCAATTACGCCCTTGTACAGGTCGGGACGCATGTTCATGCAAGCGCCCATAAGCAAACCACCGGCGCTGCCGCCTTTTGCGAACAGTTTTTCCTGGTTTGTGTATCCTTCGTTAATGAGGTGCTGTGCACAATCGTTGAAGTCGGTAAAGGTGTTCATTTTATTAAAAAGTTTTCCGTCCTCATACCAGGCCCTGCCGTTAATCTGGCCGCCCCGGATATGGGCAATGGCATATACAAAACCGCGGTCGAGCAGCGGCAAAATGGGCAGCCGGAATGTGGGATCCATGGTGGCACCATAAGAGCCGTAACCGTAAATGAGTGCCGGGTTATCACCATTTTTTTGCAATCCTTTGCGGTAAACCAGCGACATTGGAATTTGGGTTCCGTCGCCGGCAGTGGCGTAAATGCGTTTGGTTACGTAATCGTTTTTGTCGAAACCTCCCAGCACTTCGTCCTCTTTCAGCAAAGTGCGCTCTTTGGTTTTCAGGTTGAAATCGAAAATGGAATTGGGCGTAGTAAGCGACGTGTAGCTATACCGAAAAACCTCTGTATCGAAATCGAGGTTTACATTACCGCGAACGGTATAAATTTCCTCATCAAAATCAATGTAATACTCGTTATCACCTTCCCAGGGCATCACGCGAAGTTGGGTAATTCCTTCTTTCCGTTCCGAAACGACCAGATAATCCTTCAGAATTTCGAAATCCGAAAAATAAACATCTTCGCGATGAGCAATCACCTCCTGCCAGTTTTCCTTTTCAGTAGCTGAAACTTGTGTTTTCACCAATTTAAAATTTAGCGCATTGAGGTTGGTGCGGATGTAAAAATCGTTGCCAAAATGTTCCACCCTGTATTCCAGTCCGCGGGTACGGGGCTGAATGATTTTAAATTCCCCGGCGGGATTGTTCGCATCCAGAAAACGATATTCCGAAGTGAGCGTACTTTCACTGCCAATAATCAAATAATTTTCAGACTTGGTTTTATATATGAACACCGAAAATGTTTCATCGTCCTCGTAAAATACTTCTTCGTCATTTTCGAAAGGAGTTCCCAGCGTGTGTTTCATTATTCGTTCGGAACGCAATGTTACGTCGTCTTTTAAAACGTAGTAAACCGTTTTATTGTCGTTGGCCCAAACAATTCCGCCCGAAGTAAGTGGAATGGCATCTTCCAGCAATTCGCCCGTTTCCAGGTTTTTAAACCAAATAGTGTATTTCCTTCGGCTGACTGTATCCACACTGAATGCCAACATTTTATTGTCGGGACTTACGGCAGTGCCACCCAATTGGTAATACTCGTATCCATCGGCCATTTGGTTTACATCGAGCATGATCTCCTCTTCGGCATCCAGTGTACCCTTTTTGCGGCAAATCAGATAATATTCGGTTTCGGGAACGAAGCGACTGTAGTAATAGTAGCCGTTTTTTTTGTACGGAACCGATTCGTCCTCCTGCTTAATTTTCGATTTTATTTCTTCAAACAACTCCTCCTGAAACGGTTCAGTATGCGCCAGCACTTTCTCTTTATACTCATTCTCAGCTTCCAGAAATTCAATCACTTCCGGATTGTCGCGTTCACGCAACCAATAATAATTATCCACGCGGGTATGTCCGTGTATCGTCAATTCCATGGGTATCTTTTTAGCTTCCGGCGGAGCGATTCGCTCCCTGGTATTACAACCTGTCAAAAATAGAAAAACCACCAAAATGGTAAATATCAGTCGCTTCATATCAGTACATTTTTTTTAAAAACTTAGCGAAAATACAATATTGAATGAGATTTTCCGATATTTACCCCTCATTCAGTAAAAAAAAGAAATGGACAATCCGGTTGTTTTTGTGGCCATTTATTTTGTTTTTGTTTTGCTTTTAGGCGTTTATTCCTGGTTCAAAATTAAAACGCCATCCGATTATTATGTAGCCGGCAAGAATGCAAAACTCATTCCGGTTTCGGGAAGTTTGCTGGCGACAATTCTGGGCGGTTCGGCCATTTTGGGCACCATTGAGCTGAGTCAGAGTGTGGGCTGGGCAGCATTGTGGTTTTTGTTTTGTGCTTCGTTTGGATTGTTTGTTCTGGCGCCATTGGCCAAATATGTAAGTCGTTACGGAAAATTTACTTTGCCCGGTTTACTGGGACATTTTTTTGGGGAACGGGCGCGGCTTATTTCGTCGCTGGTAATTCCGCTGGCGTGGCTGGGTATTGTGGGGGCGCAGATTATTGCAGCGGCCAAAATTCTTGCCGGGCTGGAAATAATTGGTTATTCTGCGGCTGCCGTGCTGGCCGGAACGGTTTTTATTCTTTACACTCTTTTTGGCGGGCAAATGAGTATTCTGAAAACCGATACACTTCAGTCTGTGCTTATTGTAGCCGGACTTGCGGTATTAACTGTTTTTGCCACCCGGTCACAAGTGGCAACTTCTTTGCCAAAACTGGAAACCGGAGCCTTGTTCAACGAATCGTTTTCTGGTGTGGATTTGCTTATTCTGGTACTCACCTACTCGGTTACTTTTGTGGTGGGTCCCGATATTTACTCGCGCGTATTTTGCGCCAAAAATGAAAAAACTGCCACCCGCAGTGTGTTGATTGTGGCCGTAATCCTGATTCCCATTTCATTCGCACTCACTTTTCTGGGTGTGTATTCCAACGCCACCGGAAGTCGCGAGATTATGTCGTTTGCACAGCACCTGCTGCCCAACTGGTTTTACGGACTGTTTATCGCGGCGCTGCTTTCGGCGGTGATGTCGTCGGCTGACACAACATTGCTCACTTCATCGCTCATCCTCAGTGAACTGTTCCATTCCGATATGGAAGAAAAAAAGGCGTTTCGGATGACCCGGATTCTGATTTTAGTACTTGGAGTTTTGAGTATTGGCATTGCCCTGTTTGTAACCTCCATTTTGCAGTCGCTTCTGCTGGCGCTCACCTTTTTTTCGGGTGCGTTTGTGGTGCCCATGTTAGCTGGCTTACTGCATTTGAAGGTTGTTAAACCTCAACTCACCGCCGCCATGCTGGTAGGCGGTTTTGTTGCTTTAACCGGCAAACTCATCAACCTCTGGGGCGATCCGCTTTTGGGGAATTTGATAATTATTTCTGCTTTTGTGGTGAATGTTGTGTTGATGTTTGTTCGGTTTGGAAAAAAACGGAGAAAGTAATAAAATTGCTCAACGGCATTCTCCGAAACTATTCTGAATTTTAAGCAGACACAAACCTGCATTTACCAAATTCTTTGAATTTCATCATTTGAAGTAATTGGCAAATTTTGAACTTTTAATTGAGCCGCCAGCAATCAGTTGAAAAAAACTCAATTTTCACACCCGGGACTCCGACGCAGAAAATATCCACAGCCTGGCTATATTCCCAGTACCAATCGCCAGAACCAATGCCTCCACTACGTTGCAAAGTACTGCCACAATTTCGAACTTTCGTTGCGGAAATCCGTCCGTTTATCTGATCGGCAGGCGCTGTTATTTTCATTTTAATCATCTTTCAAGGTTTAAAATATGCTCTTCCAGTATTTTGCCAAACTCATTGATCAACCGGAATGTAACCACCGGTTTATCTCCTTGGGTGTCGAAAGTAAATTCACCAAAAGCTATGATGTCTTTCCCTAAATAACCAAATAATTGATTTGAAGTGTCTTCTGCCATGGCAGCAGGGCCTGGCACTCCACCAAGTGAAGCGACCTGAAATTCATAAAACTGAAATCCTGACGGGCGGGGGATGGTAAATCCGCGCGCACCGTGCCGATCGCCGCTAACCAGGATAACTCCGGAAATATTTTCAGTTTCAATAAAATTGAAAAGTTCTTCGCGCCCTTCGGTATCCCAGGTTCCCCATGAATCCTTTCCGGGAGTAATGTAATCGCTCCACATGGTTCCGCTGGAAATGATCTTAAACGGGGCGTCGGATTTTTTTAAAGTCTCTTTTAACCAGTTGAGCTGTTCCTTTCCCAAATAGGCACCGTATTCTCCCCGCCGCTCATTTTCGCGAAAAGACCGGGTATCGGGCATTATCACCTCAACTGGTCCAATACGCGTATTAAAATAAATGCCCGGATGGCTATTTTCTGGATTCACCCAGTTCTCATGCCAAACAGCCCTGACAGCTTCTCGGTCAGCTTCTGTGAATCCTTCCGGAATTCCGCCGAGGTCATTGTTGAAATAATCATGGTCATCCCAACTCGCATAAAGTGGCAAATTTGTGGAAAGCTGGCTCCATGATTTCGAAACATCCCGAAGCAAATAGTCCGACCGGTGCATGTTAATCTGGTTTTCCCTGTCGTCAACCGCCATATCGCCCAAAAGCATCATGGCATGTGGTTCTCTGTCCAAAATCTGGCTGATCAGATTTGGATTATGCAACCCAATTTTGTGAAAGCAGGAACCGAACGCCAGTTTGAAAACTCCTTTATTGCCGGAAACAGGCGCTGTTTTAAATTCGCCATCTGCAACACTTTTGTTGCTGACGATAACAGAATATTTGTAGTTTTTATCGGAAGTTAATCCATCCACAACTATTCTTTGTGCCACGCCGGACTCAATCGAATTCTGATCAAAAGATTTTTCAAAACTACCATCAGAGCTTGTAACTTTTAAAAACAGTTTTTCGGCTGTGCCCGGGCGCAACCAGATATCCACTCCGTCCTCTCGGAGGTTTCCCTGCATTGGGGCTCCCATTAACGGCATATCATATTTTTGTGCAGCATCAATAATATCAGGATGCGAAAAACCGGCATCCGGATTCTCTGAAAAAACAGCCCGCGCATCAAAATAAAACTGCCGGATGTTTTCAGGCAAACGCCCGTAACTGTCGAGTAACTTCATATCTATTTCCAAATCTCCAATGTGCGCTTCAGGGAGAGTAACTTTGTGGCGGGGTTGAATCGTATCTGGATTTGCGCCATAGCAAGTGGTACTAAAAAGAAAAAATGCAAGAAAAATTAACCTGCCAAAAATTTTATTATTATCCATTTTTCAAATTTATTTGATCTAAACGTATTCCGATTTGCCGTTAAAAATACCCATAACTTTCTCCTACGCAAAATTTGGTCAATCCAATCTTTCGTTCCCATGCCATTTATAAATCTTTCCGCTCAGTTCCCTGGCTGTCTCAATCAGCTTAAAATACGATTTACTTATTACGCTCATTAAAACAATTGATTTATAAACATAACAAGCAAACAGAAGTGAACAATCGGCTACCAACGAGCTGTTTTTTTTAAGTCCAGTTTATCTAACCTTAAATTTATGATGCGAACTTTTTCGGTCCGACCCCTTACCATTTGGCCATCCGGATCCCAGCTTTCGTTAGGAATAAAAATGCCTGTTGACAATTCAATCCGGCTGCCTTCCATGCTGCATCTGGCATAAAGGGGGCATTTGCTGTCTTTTCTGCTTTTTATGCTTTTCAAATGTAAATTTACAATAATTCTCATGGTAACCCTGGTTAAAGTTAAAAACAGGTCTCGCTTTAGTGCACAAAACTATCTTTTTTGGGGTCCATTTACAACACCAAACAAGACCAAAAAAATCAATTTAAATGATGAATATCAGAGAGTTACAAGGTTTACCGAGACAACCTTTTGGCTAAAAATTTAATAGTCTCGATTTAGTCACCTTTTATCTGCTTTTTTATGGTGGATTTTGATTTTCACCAAACGAAAAAAGCACTTAAAATCAACGTTTTAAGTGCTTTTGTTTTTCTTTGTTTTCCTGAAAAGTGACTCAGCTGGGGCCCGAACCTGTCTTACATCCAACTGAAAATCAACATCATTTTAAGCACTTAAAACAATTGGTCTCGATTTAGTCTCTCTTGGTATTCATCAGAACTTGTGTAAAAATAGTTCAATCGTAAGATTTGAGCAAGCTTACTGAACGAAATTTTTAAAAAATAATGTCCATTTTTCGACGCCCAATGGATACTGGACGGGGATATTTTCCATAAGTCCGCTCAGCCCATCAATTCTTATTCATAACAGCCTGACCCGGGAGAATGGTACAAATGCCGTAAAAAAGTTGTTGCATAATAAAATAAAACCCGATGTTATTTTTTGCGCCAATGATACCAGTGTACTTAGCGTAATAATTTATCTTCGCCAAAAAGGATTAAAAGTGCCTGATAATATTTTAATTGTAGGGTTTAGCAACGAACCTTTTTCAGAGGTTGTTACGCCTTCCATCAGCACCATCAGGCAGCCGGGTTTTGAAATGGGAAAAAAGCGGCAGATTTGCTCATCCGGCAAATCAATTTGAAAGATAAATCCAATCGTCTCCAGACTCTTGTAATGCCCACCGATCTTATTGTCAGGGAATCGTCGGTAAGGAAATAACAAAAGGATATTCAACGATAGGTCCATGGGATTTTCAGGTCAGAAAATATCCAGCGATTCAATTTTTACATTCAGTGTTCCGTTGCAGGGAATATCCACAGCTTTATTGTATTCCCAATACCTGACTCCAAAACCGATGCCCCGGTTATGTTGTGAAGTACTTCCCCCATAGCGCACTTTTGATACGGAGATTTTGCCTTTTATTTGTTCGGTAGGTGCAGTCACTTTCATTTTCGAACCATTTGGTGAAACCAGGATGAATCCGTTTTCAAGGACTTCCACCTCGTTAAATTCAGGGGTGTTCAAACGCCAGACTTTCCCGTTTTCAGATAAATCGTTGATTTTTATGACAACGCCATTTTCATTTTGAAATCCGACTTCAATATTTCGTTTGTGATTTTTTACGCCTAAACTACTCCCTTCTGCCGAGGCAAAAAATCGGTCTCCATCTTTCCATGTTTTAAAGGAATGACTTTCCTGTGATCCTTCGGGTTCCTTTTCTCCCACTAAAGGTTTTGACGGGAAAAAGTTTGTCTGGCCGGCAATTTCACCGGTTCGTCCGGCACCAGTTACCAAAATGTTCCCATTCCCAATTATTCGGAAAGTCAGGTTATCAGGACCTTTGTGCCCGGAAACACGTTTTAAAGGCACATTAAACGCCACCACAATATCGTTTTCATCCTGAAACCGGTTTCGCCAGACCGAGACACCGTAAGTTTCATCGGTAAAAGTAAGCCACCCCAATTTTCCCGGGTTTTGTGCCGGAATTTTTTCGGGATACCAGCAAACGGAATAAAACAAATTGCCCCGCTTATCATCGATTCGTTCAACATCCAGCAAATAATCATGCATCCATTTTATAGCCGGAATTTGGTTTTCAGGATACAGACGCAATCCGAAAGCAGTCAGCAGATAACTTCCTTGTGGGTCGTCGTCTGATAAATCGGGCTGGGTGGTTCGGCCTCCGGGATGCGGAATGGCAACACTGGCAGCGGACCAGCCCCATAAAGTGTTGACAGCATGTGGCGCGTAATTTTCCAGTTCGAAAACCGGATTACCGCTGCTGTTTTGCAAGGCAGCCATTGCAGGTGCTATAAAACTCCAGTTGTAAACATGGTATGACAAACTTTCGGCGCTCCAGCCTCCCGGAAAAATATTCCGTTCGATATGGTCTCTCAGCCGTTTCTGGATGTCCCAGATAAAAGGCAGTGCCGGATTACGATCGTATTTTCCTTCCAAATCGTCGTAAACCAGTGCTGCCAAAAGTGCACTTCCCCAGCGGACTCCGTTCCAGTTCGATTCCATAGCATAATTCGCAGAATACCCCATGTTGGAATTAACAGTGAGCATGGTCTGAAAAAGCTTTTCAGCAACTTCTTTTCGCCGGTTTTCATTCCATGCATGATAACAAAAATCGTAACAAACTGCTGTGCCGAATAATTGTGTTGCACGTGTCAGTCCACGCGATATGGGTTCATTGAAATAAATGGAGTCGTGAATTACCTGCTGAAGTGTTTGCCAGCATTTTTCCGCCCAGATTTTTTCTTCAGTTAAAACATAAAGCTGAGCCTGTTTTTTGGCCAGAAAAACGGGTTGATACGGGTCGGATATATCCAGTTCTTTTTCAGCCTGAACTGTAGTAATTTCCATCTTTTCAAACCAGGTTTTGAAAGGCTCCCGTTTTACCTTTTCCCTGATTACATGAACTTCCTTTTGGGTAATAATTCCCCGCGGGTGATTAAATTCCTGCTGGGCAAAAACAGTGAAGACAGCAAATTTTAATACAATCAGGAAAACCGAAATCCGTTTAATCATCATTCAAGGTTTAAAATATGTTCTTCCAGTATCTGGCCAAACTCATCTATTAACCGGAATGTTACCACTGGCTTGTCTTCTCTGGAATCAAATGAAAATTCACCAAAAGCTATGATGTCTTTCCCCAAATATCCAAATAGTTGATTTGAAGTGTCCTCTGCCATGGCAACAGGGCCCGGCACCCCGCCAAGCGAGGCTACCTGAAATTCATAAAATTGAAATCCTGACGGCCTGGGAATGATAAATCCGCGTGCCCCATGCCGATCGCCACTAACCAGTATAACACCGGTAATATTTTCAGCCTCAATAAAATTGAAAAATTCCTCACGCCCTTTTGTATCCCAGGTTCCCCATGAATCTTTTCCGGGAGTTATATAATCGCTCCACATTGTTCCGCTGGAGACGACCTTAAACTGCGCGTCCGAATTTTTTAATGTCTCTTTTAACCAGTTGAGCTGTTCCATTCCCAAATAAGCACCGTATTCTCCTCTTCGTTCGTTTTCGCGAAAAGACCGGGTATCGGGCATTATCACCTCAACTGGTCCAATGCGCGCATTAAAATAAATGCCCGGATGGTTATTTTCCGGATTAACCCAGTTTTCATGCCAAACCGCCCGGACTGCTTCTCGGTCTGCTTCGGTGAATCCTTCAGGTATGCCGCCAAGATCGTTGTTAAAATAATCATGATCATCCCAGCTTGCATAAAGCGGAACAAAAGCCGAAAGCTGACTCCATGACTTTGAAACATCCCGCAACAGGTAATCCGATCGGTGCATGTTAATCTGGTTTTCCCTGTCGTCAACCGCCATGTCGCCCAAAAGCATCATAGCATGTGGTTTTCTGTTCACAATTTCACTGATAAGATTCGGATTATGCAAACCTATTTTATGAAAGCAGGAACCGAATGCCAGTTTGAAAACTTCTTTACTGCCGGAAACAGGCGCTGTTTTAAATTCACCATCTGCAATCCTATGGTTGTTCACGATAACAGAATATTTGTAGTTTTTGTCAGAAGTTAATCCATCAACAACTATTCTTTGTGCCACTCCAGATTTTACCGAATTTTTTACAAACGATTTTTCGGCGTTTCCATCAGAAGTTGTCACTTTTACCACCAGTTTTTCGGCAGTGGCCGGGCGCAGCCAAATATCCACACCGTCTTCCCGTAGGTTGCCCAGCATTGGGGCTCCCATTAACAGCAATTCGTATTTTTTGGCAGCCTCGATAATATCAGGATGCGAAAAATCTGCATCCGGATTTTCCGAAAATACAGCTCTTGAATCAAGGTAAAACTGACGAATGTTTTCAGGTAAACGTTCGTAACTGTCGAGCAACTTTGTATCTATTTCCAAATTTCCGATATGCGCTTCAGGGAGAGTGACCTCAAAACGAGGTTGAATCGTATCTGTGTTTGCACCATGGCAAATGGTACTGAACACAAAAAATGCCAGAAAAATTATCCTTCCGAAAACTTTATTATAATTCATTTTAAAAATTTATTTGATCTAAACTTATTCCGATTTGACGTTAAAAATACCTATAACTTTCTCCTTTGCGAAATTTGATCAATTCATTCTTCCATTCCCATGCCATTCATAAATCTTTCCGCTCAGTTCTTTGGCTGTTTCAATTAGTTCAATGTGTGGCTGATCGGTAATATCCACCAAACCAATGGGTTGATTTTCCCCGTTGGAAACACGCCCCGTAATGTGCTGGTCGGTAAACTGGTACCAGTGGCAACCCAGCGACCAGGGCGTTTTTGCCCAGGTTTCCACATAATTTTTGTAATAGGCTCTCCTTTCATCGGGTGGAGTGGCGCCCCAGGTTGCAGGGACCTGCCTTTCCGATGCCAGATTGATGTGGTGCTCTCCAATTAAAATGGGCTTTCCCGTTCGTTTGTACCATTCGCCCATCACTTCTTCGGTTGGGGCCCAGGCGTAAACGTTTACCGTAACCACATCGCAAAATTCTCCGGCCACCCGGCAAATGTGTTCCGGTTTAATTTTTCGTGTAAACCTGCATCCCAGGTACAAATGTTTCGGGTCGTATTTTTTCAGGGTATTTCTGATGGAGCCAAAATATTGTTCAGCAAAAAGGATTTCAAAAGCTTCCAAATCTTTCAGAAAATCGGGGCTGCTCAGGTTCACATTCAAATACTTTAAATCCTCCCAGGTTTTAAAGGCAGTTCCCCATTGTTCATTCAGGTTTTTTAGCAAGCGATATTTTTTCTGATTAAATTCAAGCCATGCACTGCGCGATTGAGAATTTGAAGGCATATTTCCCAGTAAATCCAGTTCTCCCCAACCCGCTTCGTTATCTACAAAATAACCCAGCAAGTATGGATTATCTTTATATTCAGCAGCTTTTTCAAACACAGAATCGATATGTTGCTGCCACTCCCCATTAAAAACATCAGGAATGCCGTTGTCAAGCATCAGTTTTTTGTTTTCAGTGGTTCGAAAAGACCATGTAAACGGAAATTCCGCCTGCATAATCAACGAATCCTCCGACCAGTTGCCAATAGTATTATAGCCCCAGCTATCCAAACGCCTGAATGCTGTTTTGCGCCATTCATCCACATCGGGATATTTCCGGATGACGTTCCAGCAATAAAAACTGGCATCTTCATCGCTTGTCCACACATAAGAGTCCTTACCTTTTTTGGAAGGAATCTCTTCAAACAGAAATTCCCGTCCTTTGATTTTTGTGCATCCCACGTTTTCTACTTTCGGACGAATACCTGTTACTCCAAACGACCAGAATAACCTGCCGGAAGGTGTAACAAACCAGTACTTTCCGTTTACCTGTTCCACCCTGAAAAATCCGGTTGCTTCCAGTTGTGGTTTGTTTAACCAGCCTCCAAAGTTGTCCCATTCGGTGCGCAATTTCTGATTAAGAGTGTTTGATTCATCCATACGGTTTGAAGTCAATTCTTTTTCTGAATGAATCTTTCCCGGCCAGTTTTTGCTGATACGTTGCCCAAAACGATCAACCACCGGTTGCGACTTTATTGGAATACCACCTGATAATTTTGCTGAATGAATTATCAATTCTGTATTGTGTTCCTTACCGCTAATTTGAATATAATGCGGTTGATATGGAGGATGATTCCCCGCAGTGAGCGGCAAATCGGTAATATCCATATCAAAAAGCAATTTTTGGGAAGGCCCGATTGTCAGCGTGTCTGTTAAAATTCCCCGAACCCCTTTGAGAGAAATAAGCAGATTTACAAGCCTATTTCCTGAATTTTCAAATTTTAGCTGAAGCTTTGAATACCCTTTCCAGTCTGCCGGAAGCCCCACTGACTCGGGAGTAAATTCCAAAAAGCCATCTGGTTGCAAAAAATAAAGATTTAAACTTCCATTCTTATGCGACAAATCACAATGAAATTGTTTGACCGGAAAGGATTTTTTTTCTGCTGATTCTGTAGCCCTTTGCGGATACCAGGTCTCTCCCGGCTGTGCCTCTGTAATAAGTGAAAAACTGGCTGTTACTGGTTTTTTGTAAAACCGGCTGCATCCGTAAAAAATGAGTATAATCAGCACAAAAAGAGTAGCTTTTATAAAAATATGCCTGGTTTTTAAAGTAGGTCTCATTCCTGAATTATAATTTTTTTGATAAAACATTTTTAAATATTACGGCCGGCTCATCTTTTCCCGGTACTGGATCAATAGAGACTTCATTCCAATTCAATCCACTTATGTTTTCGAAAACCGCTCCATGTTGCCATTTAGGTTCTGGTTCTTTTTCATTCCAGGTTATCTTAAAATGATTCATTTCGAGATTTTTCACATCATGCGCGTAAAATCCCTGCAAGGCTCTTTTATCGGGCCGGTCTTCAGGATCCATTTTTATGGAAACATCGCTAAACTGAATATTTTCAAGAGGTCGTTCGGGATGTCCTTCAATTTTTGTGGTACCCTGCCCGGTAACTCTGATGTTTGAAAAAAAGACATTCCGGATATGTCCGATTTTTGAATTTTCATTTCGTTGGGTAACTACCAGCCAGATAGGATCTCCACTTCCCCACCAGTAAAAATCCTTTCTGCGACAATCAATGGTTATATTGCTGAAAAGGATATTTTCGGCTGTTGCGCCATCGCGAATTATGATGGCCAAACCTCGATTTGTATTTCGGATTATACAATTTGAAAAAACAATGTGACGGAAATCGGCAAAACTTTCGGTTCCCAACTTTAGCGCAGCCGAAGTAGAAGAAAGAATACAGTTGTTTACCGTAATGTTTTCGCAAGGCGTTGCCGGACCGTCTTTATCTGTTGTTTTCAGCACAATGGCATCGTCGCCGGTTTCGATTATACAATTGGATACGGAAACATTGGAGCAACCGTCAATGTCGAGGCCGTCGGAGTTGGCTCCCTTTTCAAGGCTTGAATAGATTTTAATGCCATCAACAACCACATCGCGGCAACTTTTCAGGTGAATACCCCAGTGCATCGAATTTAAAAACGATGCATCGCGGAAAGTTACATTCCGGCAGTTATTGAAAAAAACCATCACAGTAAGCGGCGGAATTTTTTTATGTTTTTTCATGGGAACACCGGCCTCCCGGGCAATGCGGAATTCTTCAGCCACAAAATTGTCAATTCCTTCCAAATCATCTAAAAAATATTCTGCTTTCCCGTCAATGATACCGGTTCCTGAAATTCCTATGTTTACAGCATTTACAGCAAATACCTGAACCGGAAGCCCGGAGGCATGAAATCCGGCATCGGTAAATAATTTGAATTCGTTTTCGTTTCGAGATGAAACCAGTTCAGCTCCAGGGGAAAGATGCAGATAAACATTGCTTTTCAAAACCAATGTTGCTGACCGGTAAATTCCAGGAGGAAAAACAACGGTTCCGCCCCCGGCTTCGGCACAAACATCGATGGCTTTTTGCAAAACATCTGTTTGCGGTTGCTTTGCGTCGGGTACCGCTCCAAATTCGGTCACATCAAAAAAGGGTTGGCCGTGTACAATAAAAAATGCAAATACTCCAAAGAGCAAAAAAATTATCCTGCCTGTTTTCATACCCGCAATGATTTTAAAGTGGATTCATCTTCGGGCCTGAGCAAACCATTTGCCATAGGGCCGCAATTGAGCAGGAGATTGGCTTCCATTTTTTCAGCCACTTCCAGGTAATTCAGTATGGTTTCTTTGGAAGCCACCGAATGGTCCCACTCGTGCCAGAACCAGTTGCCCGATTTAAACTGCTTATTGCCTTTAACCGACATGGTGGTTTCAATTTGCAGGGGCAGATAAACCTGGCCATTCAGCCAGTCCCACACTTTCACATCGTTTTTGTTCGGGCTGGTATATTTTTCGCCGCAGCGAATATCCACCGGATGGAGCGGCACTCCCGGATATGAAGTGGTGGCATTATTCATTACCAGGCAATTGGGCTGAATCGATTTGATAAACTGGTACAAATGATCCATTTGCCAGCGGTAAGCGCCTTCCATACGCCAGGCATGAATGAAATCGAGATCGCGCCGGTGGTTTTTTTCCAGAAATTCTGCCTCACCATCAATCTCCTGCTTTTTGGTCCAGCCGTGGTTTTGTTTTTTCCAGAATCCGTCGAACCAAAGTTCAACCACTTCACCATAGTTGGTTAAAAGTTCTTCTAACTGAAGTTTCATCCAGTCCACAAACCGCGGTTCATCGGTATCGTGCAATTTCTGGTTCCGGTCCCATAAAGAATAGTATAACCCGAATTTCAATCCGTATTTAGCAGCCGAATTGGCCACTTCGGCCACCAAATCGCCCTTCCATGGCGAGGCAGCCACAGTGTAATTTGTATACTTCGAAGGCCAAAGGCAAAACCCGTCGTGATGTTTTGTTATCAGCACGATGTATTTCATTCCGGCATCGCGGGCTGTCCGGCACCACTGGTCGGTGTCCAGTTTTTCCGGATTGAATGCTTTCGGGTCGAGTGTTCCGTCGCTCCATTCCATGTCGTAATACGTATTAATTCCAAAATGGATAAACATGCCAAATTTTAAATCCATCCAGGCTTTTTGGTCAGCAGAAAGACGCGGAGATTCTGCCGAAGGCATCCCTTCGGACAACGCCGCATTGTTTAAATCAAGCACTGTTTTTTCTGAATGCGGAGTTGAAAACTCCACGTCCTGTGGCACCAACCCCGAGCCTGCTGCATGAATTACGGCTGCTGTTCCGGCGCCTGCCAGTGCCGCATTACGTATAAAATTTCTTCTTGAAAATCGGTTCATTCCAAAACGGTTTTTATGGTTATACTATTTAAATCACGGTTTTTATCTATTTGAAAGTTATGCCCGGTGGCCACTCCGTTTGATGGCTGAATGAATGCGGTATAGTCGCCGCAGAATCCGCGGAAAGCCACCAAACCATTTTCATCGGTTCTGAGTTTCAGTTTTGTAGTCCACTGGTTATGAATCAGGTCTTTCACTTTATAATACAAGGGCTGCATTTCATGAGCAGAATTAGTTTCATTTAAGAATTTAACGGTCATGCCCATAAATCCCCAAAAATAAAATGAGTCGATGTTGGGGTGTGCAAAAGCACAGGTAAGAAAATCCAGCACATACTTATCGCGAAGTTCTTCAAGTTCTTCTTCATTTAAATCTTCGTATTTTTTATTTCCTGCGAATTTTCTCCACTCTTCGCCTTCCACTGCGTTTTTTGTTTTATTTTTAAGTTCATCGGTATTAGCCCAAAATTCAGTAACAGTTAAAGGAATTCCGGCAGAAGACATTTCATCAAAAAAAGCCATTTGCTCAGAGGGAGTGATCCAGCCGGTATGGCACTGAACTCCCATCAGATTGGGAGAAACACCCGCATCGCCAAGTCGCAGCATGAGTTCGATGTACCGTTTGCGCTGAATTTGCGGGGTAATAATTTTTCCGTCGTGACTGGTTTGCTCACCAAACTTTGCAGTGGACAACCCATAATCGTTAATGGCATAAAGGGCGTTGGGGTCTTCCTCGCGGGCCCAGGTCAGAACTTTTCCAATATAATCCACCATATTTTCCATGGTTTCCCGGTAAGGCCACTCTCTTTTTGCCAGGTTTTTCGGATGGGGCTCCCAGAGCATTTCGTTGACGGCATCCCAGACTTTTACCCGGTTTTTGAACCGGGCGGCCAGATTCCGGATGCGTACTTCCACAAATTTCATGTGGGTTTCATACGGATATTTTGCCAGCCAGTCAGGGATTGCCTTTGGAACCGTCCAGTACATGGGGTGCCCTTTGGCTGTTAATCCATGTGCATTGGCCCAGTTCACCGATTCTTCAAAATCGTCCCACCGAATTTCACCCTGAAAATCCTGAGTTTTGGCTGCATCGTTTCGTGGACGTTCGGCCCAGTAAACAGTGGTGTTTAAGGAGTTGAGCACTTCTTCAAAACGTTTCCGGTAATATTTCAGCCGGTCGGTGCCACCCATACCGTTGCGTACCATGGCCGACATGTTCCAGTTGTTGTCTCCGAACAGAAACTGGTGATTGAGTTGGTTTATTTCCACATCGTGGTTTGACAAAGGTTTTCCCCATTTGTTAAGGAACTGAATACGTGTTTCGCGTTGTCTGATTTTGGGGATGTTTTTCCGGGCTTCGTCCAAAACGGTGGAAGAAGTTGAAAATCCAAAAAGGAGGTTTCCGTTTTGGATTAGCGGATTTTCTGCCTGTGTATTCATCGAATTTGAAAGCACAATCCCTGCTGTTCCGGCCAGCGATTTTCCCAAAAAATGTCTTCTTGTCAATTCCATCCTTAAAAAATTTAATTAAAACTAATCATTTTAATCTCTGTAAAATTGACAAGATGACCGGAAACAGCAATTTGGAATGTATTACACCTTAGTTTGAACTGTATTTACACTTTGTGCGGTTGACCGGAATCTTTAAAGCGGGAAGGAACGACACCAAATTGTTTCTGAAAACATTTGCTGAAGTATTTCGGGTCTTTGAACCCGACCGTATATGCAGCCTCGCTGACGTTGTAATTTTTGTCTTTAATTAACCGCGCCGCAATTTTTATACGCGTAATTTTTATGAATTCGGATGCCGACAGTCCGGTAAGGGCTTTTAATTTCCGGTATAACTGGGAGCGGCTGGTGGCCATTTCCCGAGCAAAATCGTTGATGTCGAATTCGCTTTCCGAGAGGTTTTCTTCAATGACTTCATAGGCTTTTTTCAGAAACTTTTCGTCGCCCGAGGCAATTTTCAAAATTTCGGGTTCCGACCAGGCATCCCGGATGAATTGTTGTTTCAGTTTTTCTCGAGTGGTTAAAAAATTCCGGATTTTTTCTTTCAGAATAGTGATATTAAATGGTTTGGTGATGTAATCATCTGCGCCGGCGTGATAGCCTTCCTGTTGCGACTCGCTACCCGAAAGCGCGGTAACAAGCAGCACCGGAATATGGCTGGTGCGTTCATCTGTTTTTACCTGTTTGCAAAATTCAAATCCGTCGGTGCCGGGCATCATAATATCGCTCATTATCAGGTCGGGATTAAATTTCAGGCATTTCTCCAGTCCCTCTACACCGTTTTCTGCTTCCAGTATTTCATACTCCCCACTCAATTCGTTCACCAGATAATTCCTCATCTCCTGGTTGTCTTCTGCAATTAAAATCACTTTTCGAATATCATCTTGCAGATTATCAGGTTCCGGCAAATCACATGACATTTTTTCCTGTTCAGTTTCTTCTTCAGAGTGAGAAGATTTTTCGGGATGAATGACGGGAAAACATACGATAAAACGCGAACCTTTACCGGGCGTGCTTTCTGCTTTTACAGTTCCCTGATGGAGTGCAACCAGTTCTTTTACCAGTGAAAGACCTATGCCGGCGCCTCCTGCATGACTCTTAGCCTGGTTTACCTGATAAAACCGGTCGAATATTTTTTCGAGAGAATTTTCAGGGATTCCAACGCCGGTATCTTTAACCACAATTTCGATTTGTTCTGCCCATTCACTGTGATGTTTGTCTGAATACTTTCCAATTTCCAGGGTAATTTTTCCCGAAAATGTGCTTTGTATAGCATTCGACAGTAAATTGGTCAGGATTTTTTCCATTTTATCGGCATCAAACCGGGTGAAAATATGTTCTTCCTGGGCGATGAATTCGAAACCCAGCTTTTTCTTTGCTGCCAGTCCTTTAAACCGCATGGCAATTCCCGACGCAAACCTTATAAAATCTGCATAAGCATAAGTTACCTCCATGTTCCCCTGGTCAATTTTACGAATATCCAATACCTGGCTCACCAGTTGTTTCAACCGCAATGCATTGGCATGTACCTGCGCCATTATTTCATGCCCAAGTGGCTTCATGGTCTCCATGTATTGTTCAATGGGTGAGATAATTAAAGTTAAAGGTGTTTTAAATTCGTGGGAAATATTGGTAAAAAAACGGAGTTTCAACTCATTTAGTTCATGTTCTTTTTGGGCCAGTTTTTCAACATTTTCAACTTTTAAATGCTGCAATTCCAATTCGTTTTTTAATCGTTCACGTTTGATGTTAAAATTTCGGAACATGTAAAGCAGCAGGATAAAAATTAGGAAATAGGTTAGATATGCATACCTTGTCAGCCAAAAGGGAGGATTAAGACGAATGCCCAATTGTTTGATTTCAGACCACTGGTTGTCGGGATTTTTTGCCTGAACTTTAAAAAGATATTCTCCAAAAGGCAGGTTCATATAGGTTTTTTCACGTGAATTATATTGTTCAGTCCATTCCGTGTCAAAACCTTCCAGTATATAACGGTAAAGCACTTTTTCGGGCTGTTCGTAATGGAGCAGTGCAAACCGGATATTAAAAAAGTTCTGATTATGCTTCAGTTTAATGAAATTGCCGGAATTACGGTAAGGTTCAAGATTTAAATCCTGAGTATTGCCTATGTTTCCTACAGAAAAACCGGTAAATTCGATGTTGGGCTTATCCGGGGAAATGTGAATATCTGCTGGATCGAACAAAACCAGACCATTATCACCACCAAAAATAATTTTGTCGTTTTTTAATTTACAGCCCACATTATCTCTGAAATAAATATCAGGAACTCCATCAAAATCGTCATACATCCGGAAATGGTTTTCATCCGGATCAAACCGGACCAGATTATAAGCGGTTGAAAACCAGATTTCATTGCCTGGCCCCTGAAAAATAACATTCACTTCATAATTTACCGGTCCGGGCAATTTATCAAAATACCTAACCTCTCCGGTAATTCTTTTAACGCGGTACAAACCTGCATCTGTGGCATTATAAAGGAAGTCGGGTGTAGCATATACTGATTTGCTGTTGGGAAAATGAAAATTTAAGGTGGAATCAAATTGAAATTCCAGGTTTGAATTTTTGGGTTTTTCAAACCAGGAAATGTCGGTGCGGGTTATGAAAAGCATTTCAGTAACGGTTTCAAGCCACGCGTAAGGATTTGTAGTTGTTGGTACGCGAATAATTTCAAAATTTCGTGTTGCCAAATCAATTGCTCCCAAAATACCGGAAAATACCATAACCCTGGTTTCTGAAAAATAAAAAGAAAAGATTTTTCTGTTTTCAAGCTCTTCAAAAATCAGCTTTTCAATATTTTGTTTTTTAATATTGTACGTATAAATACCTCCCTTCAATCCACCAATCCAGATATTCCCATTTCCATCACACTGAATAACATTCGGAGATTCGGGCAGATTCAGGTTTAAGGGTTCGATTCTGTAAGTTTTTAGATTGACTCTGGCAATATCACCTTTAATGGCAGCCCATACATTTCCCTTGTAGTCTTCGCAAATCGACGTTACCACAACCTTTTCAAATGAGTTTTGCGGATTAATAAATTTAAAGGGTACGGGAGAAGTGCGGGTCATAAATATTCCATTTTCACGTGTTCCAATCCAAAGCTTACCGTCAGAACTCATTTTCATTGCATAGATGCTAAGTCCTTCAGTTGCCCCTTCTCCCTGAAATTCTGAGAAATAATGATAAAATATATTATCCTCTCTGTTAAAATAGTCCAGGCCTCCTTCTTCGGTACCTATCCAAATGTTGTCCCGTTCATCTACTTCAATCGCTTTTACACTATTGCTGTTTATACCGGCAGAATCGATCGGATTGTGACTGTAAACCGAAACTTTGAGTTCGGGGTGTGAAATTTTCAGGAGCCCGTGTACATAAGAACCCATCCAGAGATTGTGCCGGCTGTCTTCGGTCATACTCATTACCGAAGAACGATTGAGAAACTCCAGCCCTTCGTCTGTAAACCTGGAATAAGTTCCGTCGGCAGCATTAAATAAATAAACGCCTCCATTCCAATAGCTTACCCAAAAACGACCGAAGGAATCGATAAAAAAAGTTTCGAGCGAACCGGAAGTTCCGGGAAAATCGGGGTTGAGGTATTTTGCCGCTTCGCCGGTTAACGGGTCAAATTTCACCAATCCTCCCGTGTATCCAATCCAAAGATTATTATTACCATCTGCTGCAATTTTTTTGATATCTTTTCTTTTGCCCAGTTTTTCTGGCAAGTCGTATCTGATAAATGAATTGGTTTTTCTGCAATAGCGGTTTATCATTCCCTTACTCGTCCCAATCCAAATATTATCAGCGTTATCGTTATATATGTAACTGATGTCATTATCGCTTAATGAAGTAGTATCATTCTCATTATGGGTAAACGATTTGAATTCATAGCCATCGTATAAATTCATGCCGTTTTGGGTGCCAACCCAGATAAAACCTCTGGAATCGGTTTCAATGGCGGTTACCCGGGGGTGCAGCAATCCTGCATCTGTACGAATATTTTTAAAGGGGAACCAACGCGAAAAATCGGATTCCCGGGCCAAAGCTCCGGAAAAACAGGAGGTTAAAACTAAAATTAAGCCGATTTTAAACAATAGTTGCCTCATGGCGCAATAGTATAATTTACTAAAGGGATAAAGTTAATAACCAGTGGGTAATTCTGCTAATAAAATCATGAAATGATTCCAAAATCCACCTTTCAGAATCCTCATTCCACTTTATAAAACCAGAAAAATCATCCATAAACAAATGATACCTGCTTTTGAGACGATATTCCCCACTACTTTTATTTTCAGTCTGTTTCTTTACCCTGCAAATTTTAATTTAAATTTTTAAACCTAATTAAGTATGAAAAAATTTCTGCTATTAAGTTTTTTTTCCTTCCTGATTTTTACTATTCAGGCTCAGGAAAGAAGTATTAACGGAAAAGTCACTTCAGCGGAGGACGGTTCACCCATTCCGGGAGTGACAATAATGGTAAAAGGAACCAGTCAGGGTACAATCACTGATATCGATGGAAATTTTAGCCTTTTGGTTCCTTCAAATGCCGAAAAACTGGTTTTCAGTTTTGTGGGGATGCTCACTCAGGAGGCAGATATTCAGAGCAACATGAATATCGCCATGAAACAAGATGTGGTGGGATTGGAAGAAGTTGTGGTTTTGGGTTATGGTACACGGAAAAAGCGAGATGTAATTGGGTCGGTAGCCCAGGTAACCGGGAAAGAAATCACATCATTGGCATCTCCATCGCTCGATGCTTCATTGCAGGGAACAGCCTCGGGGTTGCAGGTGTCCAGTTCGTCAGGTACTCCCGGCGCCATTGCAAGGGTTATGATTCGGGGGACAAACTCGCTTTCGTCTGCTACAGAACCGCTCTGGGTTATTGATGGAATTATTGTGGGTAGCAACCTGAATAACAGCAGCGCAATCAGTCAGTCCTCAGCCAGTTCAGTGGGTGTTTTGTCAACCATTAACCCGAATGATATTGAATCTGTTGAGGTATTGAAAGATGCTGCAGCAACAGCTATCTACGGACAGCGTGGTTCAAACGGTGTTATTATTATTACCACAAAAACCGGGCGACAGGGAGTTGCCGAATCCACTGTTTCTGTTTCAACAGGAGTTACCACATTAACCAGACATCCCGATGATTTCGGATTGGCCAATACCAACCGGTGGTTCGATATTATGGAAACTGCAAGGGCAAATTCGGGATTTACCCCCATTGAGTACGATCCGGTGGTTCACGGAAATGTAAACAGCATCGATAATTCAGTTACACTAAGCAGAGCACAGGCTCTGGCAACAAATGTGAACTGGTTTGACCAGATTTTAAGGACCGGCAATTACAAAGACGTCAATTTTTCAACCACCAACGGAACAGAAAAAGGGTCTTATTATTTGTCAGGAAATTACCGGAAAGACGAAAGTGTCATTAAAAACGGTTCGCTGGAGAGGTTTTCTGCCCGGTCGAATATGGATTTTGCCCTCACCGAAGATTTAAAACTGGATGGTCGTTTTAATTTTACATACATCAATAACCGGGCACGACCAGACGGTGGAGCGCCGGGAGGAAATAACAATACTGCAAGCGGCGGATTTTCACAAGCTTTAAGTACTCCACCGTGGATGCCTTTGTACGATCCCGAAAATCCTTCGGAACTTTGGAATACGCTTTCGGGCTACAACCTGGTGGCTTCCAACGACCCGGCCAATATCCGCACAGAGGCAATGAAATACAGAGTGCTGGGTGGCGCCGGTTTAACTTATAACCTTCCATGGGTACAGGGTTTATCCCTTAGAGGTGAAGCTTCTGTTGACCTGATGCACGACCACAGCATTTTCTGGTCGAATACCGTGGTAAGAAGGCAAAGTTCCTATGCTTTTGATGATAAAACACAATACAGACACCTGGCTTACAACATCAGAGCCAATTACGACCAAACCTTTGGCAACCACAACATCAGTCTGGTAGTGGGCAGCGAATCGGAAATGATTTCCACCGAAAGATCCTATATCGAAGGCGATCAATTGTCCGGCACAGCAAAACAGGTAGGAAATCCGGCCAATCCGCTTCGTATTGGAAGCTATTTTGGAGGAGAGGAATACCTGCGCGGATATTTTGGAAGAGGCAATTACAAGTTTATGGATAAATACCTGCTGGGCTTCAGTTTCCGTCGCGACGGAACTTCCAACTTCATTGAGGAAAACCGCTGGGGAACTTTTTCCGCATTTTCGGCCGGCTGGATTCTTTCTGATGAAGCTTTTATGGAAAATATTTCACAAATCAATTTCATGAAACTCAGGGGAAGTTTCGGACAAACCGGAAATGCAAATATTCCGGGAGGCCTGGATACACCGAGTTACCTAGACTGGATGCGCTATGGTGAGAGAAGTGCAGGGGTTGCCAAAGGAACTTCGTTTTCAGGTTTTGCTGTAAGAAGTGTTTCCTGGGAAACAACCAATTCGGTTGATTTCGGAATTGACTTTGGTATTTTTGAAAACAGGATAAACGGTTCAATTGCATACTACAATCAGATGGTTGAAGACATGCTGCTCTCCGTTCCCATTCCCATTTCATCTGGTATGTTTTCATGGGGAGAAGACGGATCGATATGGGCCAACATCGGAGACATGAAAAACTACGGTTTGGAATTCAATGTAAATACCATAAATGTGAATAAAAACGGATTCAAGTGGACTTCTGCGTTTAACATCACTACCAACAAAAACGAAATTCTGAAACTGAATCCGCAACTGGACGAACAGGGAGGCGGCATCATCAGCGGTATGACGGTTTCGAGAACCGGTGGAAGCCTGGGTGAATGGTACCTGAATGAATTTGCAGGAATTCATCCGGAATACGGTTACCCGCTGATTTACCAGGCTGATAACAACAAATTCATTAAAGACAATGAAGGGAATGATACCGAAGAGCTCAATCCGAACTACATGAAACGATACATCGATCCGGATACCGGAGATTATGTTATAATACCGGCTACAAACGGAAATACCAATACCAACCGCATCATCCACGAAGGAAAAACAGGTATGCCAACCTGGTTTGGCGGATTCAGCAACGCGCTTTCCTATAAAGGGTTGGAATTGTCGTTTACCTTTACTTTTGCCGGCGGAAATTACATTTACGACAATGTGACCAAAGCCCTTCATAGTGTGGGTGGAAATATGGTTAGCGATTTGAAAGGGAAAACATGGTCGGCCAACAACACAAATGCAAACCTGCCAGGTTTAACTGCCGACGAAAAATACGATTTATACGACGACAATGGTAATCTTATAAAAGAAAAGGAAAACTTTACGCCAAGACAAAATACCGATCAATACCTGGTAAAAGGAGATTACATCCGGCTCCGGACCCTTGGCTTGAATTATACTTTCAATAAGAGCGTGGTTGAAAAACTCAATTTGAAAGGATTGAATGCCTACATCTCAGCAAATAACATTTGGACATGGACCGCAGAATATGAAGGCTACGATCCTGAAGGCGTAAACCTTGATGGCAACCCTCAAAACAGAAACCTTACGCAAGGTGTAATGGGGTCGGGCCTACCTTCATTAAAATCGTACAACTTCGGTATTAACATCACATTTTAAAATCATTAAAAACTTGTCTTATGAAATCATATAAATATTTAATCATCTTTTTCCTGATTACAGCACTTGTAGCTTGTGAAAAGGACAGTGATCTGGGATTTTTCGACAGACAATATCCCCGTGAAGCGCCATGGCCGTCAGTCACTGATTTTGAAAATGCAGTCATAGGTTCATACTGGCTGTTAAGTGGAAACAATTCAGGTCGGAATCCGTTTGTGGCGCAACGTCTTACACTAGATGCCACTTCAGACGGACTTTACTATAATCCGAATTTTGGAACTGATGCCACCACCGGCGATTTGTATGAACGCCGCAGCGAACTGAACATTAGTTATCCTGATGCAACGTTCAATACCGGATATATGGCACTTGGTACACATACTGATGCCATCGGATTTATGGAATCGTATGAAAACAATAATCCCTACCCATTCGACATAAACAAAGACCAGGTTCCGCGCCAGGAAGGTGAGATACGTTTTTGCCGCGCCTTTACCTGGTGGATGATGTCCACCATGTTTGTTCCTATGTATGATCCCAGCGGGGCGAACGACACGAAGCGAATCCGCCTTTTGAATGAAATACCATCCGGTTTTGAAGAAGCCGTTAACGGCGAATTGGCAACCACCCAACAAATCTACGACATTATGGTGGCAGACCTTGAGCGGGCAATTGAAGTATTGCCTGAAAAATTTGAACAAGGTGTTCACCATCCGTCCTATCAATACGGGAGAGCCAACAAGTATGCAGCCATGTCTCTTTTAACACGGGTCTATTTTCAGATGAATGAATTTGAAAAAGCCCGTCAGCTTTGCGATAATATTATCAACTATGCCGAATCAACAGGCTACTATTCGCTTGACCATGAACCGGTTGAAGCATTCAATAAAGCTTACGGATTTGAGGGCGAAGGAACTGAAGTCATCTGGTTTTATCTGCAATACGAAGGGGATGGTGTTGGAAGCTGGAAGAACCAGTGGATTGCCGAAAGATTTTCGAAATGCAGAAGATATGGCGATAACCATGCCGGAAGAACGCTGACCTGCAGCGATTATTTCCTCGAAACCGTTGGCTGGCAGGACCCCGCAACAAAGGAGCCTACAGAGGAAGCCCTGGCAGATAAACGGTATAATCAGCTTTACCACCGCTACCTGGCCAACTCAAATATGCCTGCCGATTATGCAACTCCCAACGATGGAATTTATGAAACCCAATTTGCCACAACCCGTCCTTATGTTTGGGGAAACAAGTATTACCGTGATCCCAACAACCGTCTGGGAACAAACATTCCCATTTTCAGATTGCCGGAAATTTATCTAACCCGGTCAATCATCAGGTTAAAAGGAGGCGACCAGGCAGGAGCAGCTTCCGATTTAAATAAGGTTCGTGTAAGCAGAGGGTTGGAACCGCTGCAGAATGTGACTGAAAACGATATTCACAATGAGCGCTGGAAAGAACTCAATTTTGAAGGAGACAGGGTAACCTACCTGCGGGCATTGCGTATGGATGTTCCAAATGGTGACAGAGGTTCAGGTTCTTTGGCATGGAATTCGGAAAAATGGCTTTGGGCAGTTCCCAAACGTGAACAGGAATTAAACAAAGCCTACGATAACTAAATAGAAAATTCGGACTTTCGCCCGATTTTAAATAGTTTAGGTTAGTTATACAGGCTGTCAATCAGGGCAGCCTGTATTTAATTTAAATGAATTACTTTTAAACATCAAAAACCGATAAAAATGTTCAATACGATTACTCAATTTATGATGGTTGCAATCTTTGCTTTACGGATTGTGAACCCGGCATCAGCCCAACCAAATCACGACTTCCTCCATAATAAATACGATGCGCTGCACGATTCGCCAATGCAGCAAAAGTTCAGGCAAATTGCGCCCATGCCGTTCGGAGTGGTTTTTCTTCCCTGGGCCGGGTGCACTGAGGAAGATATGCGGCACCATTTCCGCATGATGAAAGAACTTGGTTTTACCAACCTCAAACAAACCATGGGTACACCCGAATGGCCGGAACATGAAACTTTGAGAATTGCCCTCGAAGAAGGCATTATCCCGTTTTGGTACGGTGAAGGCGGATGGGAAAATATTACATCTGAATTACTCAAGAAACTTGGTCTTTCGGAAAATATGAGTATCCTGGAAGCCCGTGAACACCCAAAAATGCTGGAATACCAAAAAGAAGTTTTATACAAACATCTGGAAGCATGGAAAAAAAATCCGGTTGAATATGACGATAAAGTCTATTTTCATGAACCCGATGCTTTTTTACGCCCCGAAGATGAGGCACCTTTTAAAGCATGGGTAAAGCAAAAGTATAGTTATGTTAAAGAACTGTCTGATGCCTGGAATCAATATGAAGTAGGTATCAAAGGTGAACCTTACAAAACATGGGATGATTTTGAAAACGATAACCTGGTAAAAACGATACCCGGTTCCGATGAAATTGTACCGTCGGCAGGCAGGGAATACGGGCAGGTGCGCGATATCCTCCGCTATAAAGCCGACATGAATATAGAATACCTGAAAGCGACAAAAGTATCAACCCACCCGGAACAGCCTGTAAGGGCAGGCGGTGAAATGGGTTTGTTCCTGCCGTTTGCCTCGCGTGGAACCGACATGGAAGGAATTGCCGAGCTAATGAAAGACCGCGGCTCTTTTTATCCCTCGATTCATCTCGCCTGGCATTTCGAGGAAGTGAATTACGAAGTAGCTCGAGCCATCTATATGCAGTCTTCCATAGCTACCGACTGGTTTAAAGGTGGCTGGGCATCCACATGGGAGAGCACTGGCGGACCACAGCAATTCAGCGGTGGCAAAGGCTGGGACCGCAAAGGACAGGAAGGAACACCCGGTTTTACCGTGAACTCCGGAACCATGACACAGTTGTTGCTGTCTTATCTGGCAGGTGGTTTTAAAGGCGTCGGCCTTTGGGCATGGAATTACCGCCGGGCAGGTTGGGAGTCGGGAGAATACGCGCTGCTGAACCGCCAGAACGAACCTTCGGAAAGAGCCATCCGCGCCGGCCAAATTGCCAAAGCGGCCGACAAGTACCGCGATGAAATTTGGAGCGCACATAAGGAGCCCATCGTTGGTGTTTTCGTGAACTGGGACAATGAGGCAATTTGGTCAGGGGTAGCCGGTCCCGGACGTACTCATTTTAAAAACTACCCCGTGCAGGCAAGAATTGGAATCAGCCGGGCACTTATCAATGCTAATATTCCCTGGGAACATGTAACCCCATCCGATTTGGAAGCTGGTTTGGGACCGCGCTATCAAGTAATTTATATGCCTGCGCAGGCCGCCATAAACAAGGAACTTTTTCCTCTTTTTGAGGAATATATCAAACAGGGCGGGCGGCTGGTAATCGATGCCCCCGGTGGCTGGTGGACAGAACACGGGAAAGTGCTTGATACCGGAATTGGTTCGGCATTTGAACGAATTTTCGGTGCAACCATTGCCGATTTTCAGTACTCCAATAATGTTGTCTGGAAAATTGGGGAACATGTATTGGATGGCTTTGTGATGGACATTCAACCCACTTCAGCAAAAGTGATTGAACATTTCCAAAACGGCAAGCCATCAGTTACTGAAAATAAACTTGGAAAAGGAACAGCCGTTATTCTGGGTGCCGATGCTGCTTTCTCCATGAAATCACCCGGAAATGATTTTATGGAAAACTGGACGTTGAAACATACACTCAACGGAAAAGAATCGCCTTACTCCTGTCCGAACTCGATTGTTTACCGGCTGGCTGCTCACGATGCCGACCACTATTTCTTTATCAACGACGATGAACCCAAAGTTACTTCGCTAACATTTTCCGGTTTCCGTTACCATTCGTTCACCGATGCAGTAACTGGCGAAACTATCGATCCTTCCGCCATTGAACTGGAAGGATACAGTGGCCGGTGGATAAGGTGTAAAAAATAGTATGGCTGGCGGAATTAAATTTTTACAAAAAATACTCTTCATAATTTGAAGGAGAAAACGAATGAAAACATTTGAAAAAAACTGCAAAAAGAATGTTCTGATTATTGGGCTAATTTTCTTTTTTGTATCTAATTATGCCCAAAACAACGAACAATTTTTCACCGGAAAAGGAAATATGCCCGTCGGTACTTATTATTACCCCGAACACTGGCCGCACGAACAGTGGGACCGCGATTTAAATCAAATGGCTGACCTGGGTTTCGAATTTACCCACTTTGCAGAGTTTGCCTGGGCCCGGCTGGAACCCGAAGAAGGGAAATTTGATTTCGAATGGCTCGACTGGTGCTTGGCTGAGGCTGCAAAAAACGGATTAAAAGTGATTATGTGCACCCCGTCGCCCTGCCCACCCGCCTGGCTTACCGAAAAATATCCGGAAGTACTGAATGTAAACGAAAACGGAATCCGTTCGGCACCCAACGGAAACCGGCTTCATGCCAACCAGCGCCACCCGGAATATCGAAAATACATCGAACGCATCGTTACCAAAATGGCCGAACGATACGGGAACGATGAACGGATTTGGGGATGGCAAATCGACAACGAACCTCACATTGGCACCATTTACGACTACTCGGCATTTGCACAGGACGATTTCAAAAGTTGGCTAAAAGAAAAGTATAACTACGATATTTCCTTACTGAACCAGGCCTGGGGAGCGGCATTCTGGAGCAGCACCTTTAACCATTTTGGCCAAATCCGGATTCCCAATGCCGTTGAGTCGTCAACCAATCCACATGCAATTCTCGATTTTAAACGCTACACTGCCGATGCCCTGGCCGAATCGGTAAGATTTCAAGCTCAACTGCTCCGAAAACTTATTTCGTCCAACCAATGGATTACCACCAACTTTGCCTATTATAAATTTCTGCCGCCGGTTGACCCGTTCCGTAACCGGGGTGACCTCGACTTTGCCTCGCATACCATGTATCTGCTCAGTACTTTTCTGAACTATCCGGAGGGTGATTTAAATTTCCGGCTTGGCAGCGGCCTCGAGCTCTCATTCAGCAACGAGTTGGCGCGTTCGGTGGAAGGAGTTACCGGTATAATGGAATTACAGCCCGGACAAATTAACTGGGGGCAATACAATGCCCAGCCGCTGCCGGGTGCAGTGCGCATGTGGATTTGGCATAGCTTCGGACTGGGAGATAAATTTGTTTGTACTTACCGTTTTCGGCAACCCCTTTTCGGAAGTGAACAAACCCACAAGGGAATTATGGAAACAAATGGGACCACCGTTGCCCGTGGTGGAAAAGAATACGTTCAGGCCATTGCCGAAATCAAAGAACTTCAGGAAAAATATAAAGCTTCAATAACAGTACCTGCATCGCTGCTTTCACGAAAAACCGCATTTTTGTGGAAAATGGATAACTTATGGGAGATGGAAGCTAGTCCACATTCACAGGCATGGGACACCTGGCAGCACTGGTACACCTATTATTCTGCACTCAAAACAATGGGCGCACCGGTTCATTTTTTTCAGGAAAACGACAATTTTGACCCAACGGAATACCCGTTTATGGTTGCGCCTGCCCACTCGATGGTGGATGCAGGTTTGGTAAAAAAATGGCAAAGATACGTTGAAAAAGGCGGCAACCTGATTTTAAGCTGCCGGGCCGGGCAGAAAGACAATAACGGCCATTTTCATGAAACGCTGTTGCAGCAACCAATTTGGGATCTGATTGGGGCAAAAATTGAAGACAACGACCAGCTGCCGTCCCGGATAAAAGGGAAAGTAAAAACAAATAAAACGGAACACTCCTGGAACGTTTGGGGAGAATGGCTTTCACCTTACCACGAAACCGAAACCCTTGCCACTTACGCGGATCAGTTTTATGCAGAAACACCCGCCGTAATCTCCCGGAAACTGGGAAAAGGAACAGTAACTTACGTGGGTGCCTGGAGCGAAAATGGAACGCTCGAAAAAGAAATTCTTCGAAATATTTATCAAAATGCTGGTGCTGAAATCCTTAACCTGCCCGAATACGTTTTTGTGGAATGGCGTGATGGATACTGGGTGGGAGTGAATTACACCTCGGAAACATCAAGTTTACCCATCCCGGAAAATACCCAACTGATTTTCGGTGAAAGAGAGATTCAACCCGGAGGGGTAAGTGTTTGGATGGAATGAGAACATACGAAATCCATAAACCTTCAAGATTTGAACGATGAATAAAACGAAAAATGCTAAAACAAAGAATACTTAACCCAATGATGTTTTTAAAAAACCTTTTAGGCTGTAAAAACCGGTCAGGTCTGGTTATCAATGGAATAATCCTGATTGTTTCCTTCTGTTCCTGCCACCAAACAAAACGGGAAAGTATGGGTGATTCGACAGGCCGGGATACCATTCAAATTCTTAAAAACGAT
The DNA here is from genome assembly GCF_041687215.1 of Mariniphaga sp. Lineage (NCBI taxonomy): Bacteria > Pseudomonadati > Bacteroidota > Bacteroidia > Marinilabiliales > Prolixibacteraceae > Mariniphaga > Mariniphaga sp. Next base: position 26,718 of record NZ_JAWLCI010000026.1, on the reverse strand, counting down.
TTGGTTACAATTAATGTCAGCCTTTGGGGCGGAGCGCTAACTTCATTATCATTGAACAATCAAAATCTGAATCCACTTGATTGGCAGTTGACACCTGAAGAGATGCCTGTAAACAACAGGAGCGGAGCGCCTTTCCAGGGACACTTTCTCTGTTTTGGGCGGTGGGGCGGCCCAACTCCGGGAGAAATTGCTGCCGGTATTCCGCACAATGGCGAGCCGGCAAATCAATGGTGGAAACTGGAGGATGTTTCAAAAGCAGGAGTCTTGAAAATGTCATTCACAGCGCCACTTGAAAACTGGCAAATTGAACGAACCATCAGGTTGGTGGAAAACCAATCCTGTTTTACAGTGGAAGAAACATTTTTTAATCCGGAGAAATCCGGGCGTTTTACTGCCGTTGTGCAACATGCTACTCTGGGAGGCGAATTTCTGAATGAAAACACTGTTGTAAACAGCAATGCCGGCGAAGGTTTCAATCAGGCGCTCATATCCCGTTCACTGGATGAATATGCATACTCCTGGCCTGATGGGTACTCTGATACGTTGCAAAACAAAATCGACATGAGACGTTCCGGCTATTCCGATGAATTTGTAACCACACACATCATAAACGATACTATTGGATGGGTAACGGCTGCTACTCCAGATAAAAACCTGCTGGTTGGTTATGTTTGGAAAACCTCTGATTACCCGTGGCTCCATATCTGGCACGGTACAAAAAACGGGAAAGTATGGGCCAAAGGACTCGAGTTTGGAACCACCGGACTTGGCGATACCTTTTCACCGCAGGAACGATTAACCCATTCATTTAAAGGAAGAGAAAATTCCTTTTTTGTGGATGCCGTTTCTGGCGTTACCAAACGCTACACCTGTTTTTTGCTGCCTGTAGAAAATGACTTTATTGAAACAAAACAGATTGTTTTTGATGGCCGGGAAATGGAAATGATTTATCTTTCAAAAACCGGAATTCAATCGATAAAAAAACAAATAAATTTTTGAAAATGCTAAATCGAAACATTTTCATTTGCCTGTCTGTACTTCTAATGACAATTTTAGGATGTAAAAACTCCAAAAATCAAAAACCCGGTTACAAGGTTGATGTTTGTGTTTATGGAGGCACATCAGCCGGAGTTATTGCAGCATACAAAATTAAAATGAGCGGCAAATCCGTTCTGTTAATTGAACCGGGCCGAAACCTCGGGGGACTTTCGTCTGGCGGACTGGGAGCCACCGACATTGGCGACGAAAAAGCGGTGGGAGGTTTGGCGCGCGATTACTACCTGCGGCTTGGAAAAAAATACGAACTGAAAGATGTAGCGTGGCATTTCGAACCTAAAGTGGCAGAAGAAGTTTTTAACGACTATATCAGCGAAGCAGGTATTGAAGTCCTGTTTGACTACAGTGTTATCGGGGTTGAAAAAAACAATACGGAAATCCATACAATCCGTTTACACGATTATGAGCACGACAAACCGGATATTACAGTTGCGGCAAAAATGTTTATCGACTGCAGTTACGAGGGCGATTTGATGGCCCTTGCCGGAGTGAGCTATACCATTGGCAGGGAACCAAACAGCCAATATGGAGAATCCTGGAACGGAGTGCAGATAAGCCGCGACAACCAGGTTCCCAAAGGAATTGACCCGTATATTGTCCCTGGTGACAGCACCAGCGGACTAATCCGGGGAGTAAGCCCCGTGCCGGTAAAAGAACAGGGAAGCGGCGACAAAAAAATACAGGCTTACTGCTACAGGCTCTGCATGACAACCGACCCGGAAAACATGATTCCGGTTACCAAGCCCGATAATTACGACCCGGCACATTATGAAGTATTGAGACGTATCATTCAGCAACGGGATTCCATGGGTTGGGTTCAGCGGATATGGCAACTTTACCTGCGTATTATTGAAATGCCCAATAATAAAACCGACATCAACAACAAGGGTGGATTTTCGCTCGATATGATTGGCGAAAACTGGGATTACCCGGAAGCAGGGTACTGGGAAAGAAAAGAAATAGCCAAACGGATTGAAGATTACAACAGGGGAATCATTTACTTTTTGGGTCACGACCCGGCTGTGCCCGACCATGTGAAAGAGCAGATGCTGCAGTATGGCTGGCCCAAAGATGAATTTACGGGAAATAATCACTTTCCGCACCAGTTGTATATCAGGGAATCGAGGCGTATGATTGGCGAACTGGTTATGACCGAGCACCATTGCATGTCGGAAGAAACAGTGAAAGATTGCATCGCCCGGGGCTCCTACAACATGGATTCACACAACTGCGACAGGCACGTTATCAATGGCATGGTGGTTAACGAGGGGGATGTGCAAATTAAAGTCCCTGAACCTTACGATATTTCCTATCGGGCGATTTTACCAAAACGGGATGAATGCACCAATTTACTGGTACCGGTTTGTTTGTCGGCATCGCATATTGCCTATGGCTCCATCCGAATGGAACCGGTTTTTATGATGCTGGGCGAAGCAGCCGGTCTGGCAACAGCTTATGCGATTGAAAATAAATTGCAGTTGCATGATTTGGGAAAAGATTATCTCATTCTTTTAAACAATTGATTGCAAATTATTTGCAATTTTTAGAATACAAAGATTATTTTTAGATTTTGGAATGAACTTTTATCAAAATATTTAAACAAATGAAACGCAGTGAAATCAACCAACTTATTCAGCAATCGAAAGATTTTTTCCGGAAAATGAATTTTTATTTGCCGCCCTGGGCATTCTGGAAACCACAGGATTGGAAAGGGAAATACAACACCTGCTCCGAAATTGTGGATAACATGCTGGGCTGGGACCTGACCGATTTTGGCAGCGGCGATTTCCACCGGCGTGGCCTCATTCTGTTTACCATACGTAACGGCAACATCAAAAAAGATAAAAAACCGTATGCCGAAAAGGTGATGATTGTGGAAGGGATGCAGGAAACGCCCATGCACTTTCACTGGAGCAAAATGGAGGACATCATTAACCGGGGTGGTGGAAACCTGGTCATTGAATTGTTTGCCTCCGACGAAAATGAGCAGCTTTCGGATAAACCGTTTACCGTAAAAACTGATGGCGTGATGCGCAACCTGAATGCCGGCGACAAAATCATACTCACTCCTGGCGAAAGCATTTGCCTCCAACAGGGCCTTTATCATCGTTTTTACGGCGAATCGGGCAAGGGAAAAGTTTTGGTGGGAGAAGTGAGTGCCGTTAACGACGACAATACCGACAACCGGTTTAATCAGCCGGTAGGCCGTTTCCCCGAAATAGAGGAAGATGAAACGCCCCTGCATCTGCTGGTTTCCGATTACCCAAACTACCTGTAGCAATGGCAAACAAGAAATTTATCATTTCCGGAACCGGTTGCGCGCTGGCTGATTTTCTTTACACGAATGTGTCGTTTCATTCACCGGCATTTGAAAAATACCGTTCCCAAAAACCGGGTGACGGCGGACTGAGTCCTGGTAAGCTGGTGTTTACGGAGGAACTGGAACAGTTCGCAAAAGTTCCTTACTCGCAAATTCTGAATGAATTAACCAAAGGAAGCCGGGCTGCTTCGTTTAATATTGGCGGGCCGTCTCTGGTTTCGCTCATTCATGCTGCTCAAATGCTGGAGCAGGATGATGATTTTGAAGTAAAGTTTATAGGCATATCGGGAAAGGATGAAACTTCAGATAAAATCAGGCAACTGCTGAAAGAAACACCGGTGGATTTTTCAGAATACCTCGCTGAAAGCAAAAAGCCCACACCTTTTACCCACGTACTTTCGGATCCTGAATTCGACAACGGTCATGGCGAACGCACTTTTATCAACAACATTGGCGCTGCATGGGATTTAACCCCGGAGTTTTTGCCCGGTTCTTTTCTCGCATCGGATATGGTTTGTTTGGGTGGAACAGCCATCACACCCCACCTGCACGACAACCTGCATGTATTGCTGGAAAAAGCCAAAAGCAAAGGTGCTTTTACCCTGGTCAACACGGTTTTTGATTTCCGGAATGAAAAACAAAACCCGGAAAAACCCTGGCCGGTTGGCGATTCAGAATGGAGTTTTCCGAACATCGACATTTTGATTATGGATAAGGAAGAAGCGCTGAAAATCAGTGGAAAACCGACTGTTTCAAAAGCAACTGATTTTTTTACAGCCAAAACTTCTGCGTTTGTTATTACACAAGGTGCTGAGCCCGTTTTTTTTTATTCCGATGGAAAAGTTTTCGACAGAGAAAGCGGAAGTTTGAAAGTTTCAAACGTGGTTACCCAAAAAATCAGGAATAGAGAATACGAAGGCGACACCACCGGCTGCGGCGATAACTTTGTGGGTGGCGTAATTGCATCGGTCGCAAAGCAAATGCAACAAAATCCGCAGAAAAAAATTAGCCTGAAAGAAGCTGTTGTTTCCGGCATTTGTTCCGGTGGGTTTGCCTGCTCCTACCACGGCGGAACCTGGTTTGAAAATACACCGGGAGAAAAAAAACGGGAAATTGAAAATCTGATTGGAGCGTATTACAAACAACGGAGACACAAATGAAAAAGCTGGTGCTTTTCGGGGCAGGGAAAATAGGTCGTTCATTTATTGGCCAGTTGTTTTCGGCTGATGGTTTCGAGGTAATTTTCGTGGATGTTTACAAACCGGTAATCGACGAACTCAACCGTCGCAGGGAATATAAAGTTGTGATAAAAAGTGAGTCTGATTCGGTTATTTTCGTGAAAAATGTGAGGGGAATTTTGGCCGGAGATGAAACTTCTGTAATCAATGAAATTTGTGAAGCGGATATTATGGCAACGGCGGTCGGCCAAAACGGATTGCCGGGAGTTTTTCCTCTTTTAGCCAAAGGCTTGGAAAACCGATATCAGAAGCATTCGGATAAACCGCTCGACATCATCATGGCCGAAAACCTTCGGAATGCAGCAACCTATTTTGAAAAAGAACTGAAAAAGGTGCTGTCACCCACTTATCCTTTTCAGAAATTGGTTGGTCTGGTGGAAACCAGCATCGGCAAAATGGTTCCGATTATGACCCAAAAAGATATGGAAGAAGACCAGCTTCAGGTTTTTGCTGAACCCTACAACACACTCATTCTCCATAAAAAAGCGTTTAAAAATCCGATACCCAAAATTGCAGGGCTGGCACCCAAAGAAAACATTCAAGCCTGGGTTGACCGGAAACTGTTCATCCATAACCTGGGCCATGCTGTCGCAGCATATTTGGGATACCTTTACAATCTTCAATTCGTTTATTTATGGGAAGCCCTGGAAGTACCTGAAATTTACAATGAAGTGAAAGCCACTATGCAGCAGTCGGCCAATGCACTAATAAAAAAATATCCGGATGATTTTACTTCAGCATCGTTGGATGCACACATGAACGATTTGCTCTCCCGTTTTCAAAACCGGGCCCTTGGCGACACCATTTTCAGGGTTGGCTGCGACCTGCCAAGGAAACTGGGACCAAACGACCGACTGGTTGGGGCAATCCGGCTGGCGCAGGAAATGAATGTACCCTACGATAAAATATTGGTTGCACTTATTTACGGCTGCCGGTTTAGGGCAACCGATGAAAAAGGAAAAATGCATCCGGCAGATGAAAACTTTTCGCAATTATACCAAACGGGTTTGAAAAATGTGTTGGCCAAAATTTGTACGTTTGATATAATAACGGACAGCGGATTGATTGAAGAAGCAGAAAGGATTGAAAAAAGACTATTGACAAAATGAAGAATAATCGTTGCTTAAAAATCATATTTTTTGTGCTTGCGGGAATAATTTTTTCTGAAGAATCGGGTGGCCAAAACAATTGGGATTGCTCCACCTATCCCGACGAAGCAGGGTTTCAGCAAAGAATGGCGCCTATGCCTGAACGCATTGCCGCACTTGATTTTGGCCAACGTTCGCTGGCAATTTCCAAATGTCCCGACACTGGCCTGTCGGTAAAAACATGGGCGATGGAAGGAGAAACCATCATTTCGCCCTTTACTGGTCGTACTTATAAACAAGGACCTACCGGCTATTTTGGACCCAAAGCTCGCAACGAAAAAGGCGAAATCACGGCCTTTGGCGGAGACCCGCTGAAATATGATCTTCCTCTTGCAACGGCGGCTCTTTTGTTAAACCAGGATTCGGAGCGTGCCAAAGCTTTTCTGGGCATCCCCGGGAACCTGCGCCAGCAATACCATTTTGCCTGCAAAAACTGGGCGCGGTTTTATCCGTTGCTTGCTGACAAAATGGGCGATGAATGGAAAAGCAAATTCTTTCATTGGGTTGGCAGTTATTCCGAATCGCGCAGGCCTTCCGACGGCGGAGATGAGTGGCTCGACCTTTCCAAAAACCACAACCTGGTTGGGGAACCGGGCGAACTGCTGGGCGGCAATACCATCGACGGAGGGACTGAAAACCACAAAACCATGTGGCGTACATCCGCTTTGTTGTATGCACAACTGTTTCCCGATTCGGCAAAAATTTCGGGTTATTCAACAGAAGAAACCGAAAAACTGACGAAAGAAATGTTGGTGGATTTTGCGAAACGAATTCTGCAAACCGGAAACGGTGAATACGATTCACAGGTGTATTACCCGCACAGCATCGAAGGATTTTTGAATTTGTACGACTTTTCGCCCGACGAAGAAACCCGGCAACTTGCCAAATTCCTGCTCGATTATTATTTTGCCACTTACGGATTAAAGGTAATTGACGGCACCATTGCCGGGGCACAAAAACGGGGCTACCTGGCGCAAAACAAACCGGGCGAAATGGAAATCATGCAGTGGGCATTTTTCAACCACACTTCCCGAAAAATGGATGATGTGCATACGCAAATTCAGCAAACCACCACTTCCTACCGTCCCAACAAAATAATATGCGATATCACCACCAAAAACATTCCTTTGCCGTTTGAGGCAAAAATAAGCCGGCCGTTTTACCACATGGATCGCGCACATGCCTTTGCCGAAACATTCTACTGTTCCAACACCTACGCGATGGGAAATATTCAAATGACCATTGTTGATAATCCGAACCAGCAGATGGTTTGGTCGCTGGTGGTAGAGGGAACCGATAGCCCGCTGTGTTTTAGCGGCGGACACCCCATGCGCAGAAGCACCTCAGGACACAGCCCATACACACAAACGCTGCATTCAAAAGGAACACTGATTCTGTTAACCGCACCAACAAAAAACATACCGGGTGCCGACACGGTGATTGCACCGCTGCATTCAAAAATTGTACGCGCCAATTTGTGGCATCTTCCTGAAACTGAGCAAGGGGAAGATTTTGAATTGAAAAACCGGCAAAAATATGGTAAAAAGCCGCTTAAACCTGTGGAGCCAATCAGTGGGGAAAAAGCAGAAGATTTTCAGCAATTCTGGGAAAACAATCAGGGTGCTACCTGCTCGTGGTTTTATTATCCGATTAAACTCAGACCGGTTAAAAAAGAAGGCATTTGGCTGATGGAAGCAAACCAAACGTTTGTTGCCGTAATTCCACTGACTGAAAAATCGGAGAAAATTGCCCCAGCTAAAGATATGGTGAAAAAAATGGATGGAAGTGCAGCCCGGTTTTTCAGTGATTATCACCTGCTCCACTTTCCAGGTGAAATTTCCGGATACATTATCGAAACCGGAGAAAAAGAAAAGTTTGGAACTCTTGAGAATTTTCACGCCTTTCTGGAAAAAAATACGAAAATCAAATTTTCAAACCGAGTAAAAAATCCGGAGGTGGAATACACCAGCATAGCCGGAGAAAAATTAAAAATGAGATATATTCCGGAGAAACTGCGTTGCGAAGCCGAAATCAACGATAAAAAAATCAACTGGGACAACTTTACCGGAGGTGCTGTTTATGACTCTCCTTTTGTGAATGTAAAAAATGGCAAAATGGAAATCAGCAAGGGCATGCAGGGGTATTCGGTTAAATTTGAAAATGATGTACCCGTGTGGAAAGAAATTAAAGAATAAATATCAAAACAATAAGCAATAGCAAAATCACTATATTTATAATGACTTCAATTAGGTTAAATTTGAATTTTATTTTTTTCATCGGGCTTGTTAATTTTGAACAAAGCTAAGCTGAAATAACCACGCCCTTTTGTAATGGTGTGTCAAAAACAGGGAAAATTGTATATTGTACGTTTACTATGAACCGAAAATTGAAACATATTTTATTCCTCCCAATAATAGCTTTTGTAGTTCATGCAAATGCCCAGGAAATTGTTTTTGAACACATTACCACAGGAGAAGGACTATCGCAAAGCACGGTAAATGCCATTCTTCAGGACCGGCGTGGATTTATGTGGTTCGGCACCAACGACGGCCTTGATAAATACGACGGGTACATCATCGAACGATTCAGTCATGAAAAAGACAACATCAATAGTCTGAGCAAAAATGCCATTTTATCGCTTTACGAAGACAAAGGCGGAATGCTTTGGATTGGCACTTATGGTGGCGGTTTGAACTGCTTCGACTTCGAAACGCAACAATTCACCCACTTTTTGCAAAATCCTTCAAAACCATTTTCCATTTCCAACAACCAGGTTTTCGAAATATTTGAAGATTCGGAAGGCATTTTTTGGCTGGGAACCGAACAGGGCGTGGACCGTTTTATTAAAGACGAATCAAAATTTGAAAGCGTGGATTTGCAGGCTGGTATTCCTTTCGGAAAAACAGAAGCCATTGCAGAAGACAGGCTGGGTGATATCTGGATTGCCGGAGGAAATGGCCTTTTCAGGTACAGCAGACTCTACAAATCTTTTCGGCAGGTTCCGCTTTTCGTAAATTCTTCGGTTCCAATCCCCGGAAATTTTGTTTGGGAAGTTTTTGTTGACCGAAGAGGTGATTTGTGGGTAGGTTCTTTGTGGGGGCTGTCGAAATTTGATTATACATCCGGGGAATTTAAGCATTTCAGACCGGAAGGCTGGCCCGAATTTCCGGGAAGAAATTTTCATGTGCGAAATATTTACGAAGACCGCCAAAACAACTTATGGATTGGCACCGATGGAGCCGGGATTTTGCTTTTTAACCGGCAGATCGAAAGCTTCTCAAAAGTGCACGGAAACAAAAATCAATCGGGTAGCTTTTCAGACAATGTGGTCACCTCCATTTTTGAAGACCGAACCGGAAATTTGTGGTTCGGAACATTCAAAAGCGGAATCAATAAAATTGACCGGCTCTCCAAAAAGTTCCAAACTTTCAGACACGAACAGCACAATCCCAACTCGTTGCCCAAAAGCGATATAAAAGCCGTTTATCAGGACGAATCGCTTGCTGTGTGGGTGGGCACTGAAAAAGGCGGGTTAAGTAAATTAGACCGAAATTCAGGAAAAATTACAACCTGGGATAACAACCCCGCAGATGAAACCAGCCTGCCAGACAATGTGGTACTTTCGATTGTTAAAGGAGCCGGAAAAAAACTTTGGATAGGCACGTTTAGCGGCGGGTTGTCGCGTTTTGATCCCTCAAACGGAAAATTTGAACGAATGCCGGAGATTATTGCTCCTTCAGGAGAAAAAAGCAATGTAGTCTGGACCATTTACCCCGATATTTTGCAAAAATTGTGGATTGGCACCTGGGGATCCGGCCTTCACCTTTTCGACCCAAAAACACGGGAATATGAATATTTCGACATCACCGAAAAGGGAACAAAAAGCAACAATTCGGTTTTATCCATTTGCCGCGATTACCAGGGTTTTATTTGGGTGGGAACTTACGGTGACGGCCTGAAACGAGTGAATCCGTTAACCAAAGAAGTAACACACTTCAGAAGAAACGATGAAAATCCGGCCAGCCTTATCGACAATCTGGTGCATGTGGTTTTTGAGGATAAAAACAGAAACCTTTGGGTGGGTACCAAAGACGGACTGGACCGGTTCGACCGCCAAACGGAACAATTTATTCATTACAGCACCCTCGACGGACTTCCCAATAATGTGATAAACGGCATTTTGCAGGATGATGAAAACAACCTTTGGATTAGTACCAACAAAGGATTGGCGAAGTTTAATCCCGGAACCGGGGAATTCAGGAATTACAATATTCACGATGGTTTGCATGGAAACGAATTTAACCGCGGCGTTTGTTTTGCCGCGCCCAACGGTGATTTTCTTTTTGGCGGTGTTAACGGCCTCAATATTTTCAATCCTGCTGAAATTCAGGACAATCCTTTTATTCCCAACGTGGTAATTACCGGAATGAAAATTAAAAATGCACCCGTCTCACTAGGTGATAAAAAAAATATTCTGGACAAACACATATCTGCAACGAAAGAAATTGTGCTGCCTTACGACTTTTCAGTGTTAACCTTTGAATTTGTGGCACTCAATTTTACGAAATCAGAAAAAAACCAGTATGCTTATTTTCTTGAAAATTACGATGAAGATTGGCGTTATGTGAATGACCAGCGAACCGCAACCTACACCAACCTGAACCCCGGGGAATATGAGTTTTTTGTGAAAGGTTCAAACAACGACGGACTTTGGAATGAGCAGGGCACATCGGTGAAGCTGACTGTGCTTCCTCCTTACTGGAAAACCTGGTGGTTCCGGGCCATCATTGTATTTCTTATCTGGGGCGGATTTACCGTACTGTTTATGATTCGGACCCGGATGATCAAGCATCAGAAAATGGAACTGGAAAAACTGGTGGCCGAACGCACCCGCGAATTGCAGTTGCAAAAATCGAAAGTGGAATCGAAAAACCTGGAGCTGGAAAAACAAAAACAGGAAATTCTGTTTCAGCGCGACCAGGTGGAACTGATGACGCAAAAAGTGCACGAAGCCGACCAAATGAAACTTCGGTTTTTTACCAACATTTCACACGAGTTTCGCACCCCGCTGACACTAATCCTCGGGCCGGTAGAAAAAATGCTGAACAGCAGCATAAAGGACGAAATCCAGGAACAACTTTCACTGATTCACCGCAATGCGCTGCGCCTGTTGAGGTTGGTTAACGAAATTATGGATTTCCGAAAAATTGAAACCGGCCGCATGAAGCTTCGGGTTACAAACAACGACCTTTCTGTATTTGTACACGATATTTATTTCAGTTTTAACGAACTGGCCAAACGTCAGAAAATCAATTATTCTTTCAATTGCAAAAAACCGGAAGTTACCGGTTGGTTCGACCGCGACAAAGTGGAAAAAATCCTGTTCAACCTCATCTCCAACGCGTTCAAATTCACTCCACCCGGAGGAAAAATCTCCATTTTTGTGGATGCAGAAGAACGTTTTACAAAAGCGAGTTCTTTTCCAAAAAAATATGGTGTTTTTTCTGTTTCCGACAATGGCAGGGGAATTTCAAAAGAAAACATGGAGCGTATATTCGACCGTTTTTACCAGGTGGAAGGAAACAGTTCGCAAGTTTGGCAGGGCAGCGGCGTGGGACTTTCCCTTACCAAAAACCTGGTGGATATTCATTACGGCGATATCCAGGTGAAAAGCGAAAAATGGCAGGGAACAACATTTACCGTGGCCATTCCCATTGAAAAAGAAAACTACGAAGCCAATGAAATTGTGGACAGCATTTATGCCGAAAACAACTTTATTGCGCCGCTTAATACCCTGGAAGACTGGAAAGAAATAAAGAACGAAAAGGAAGAATTTCCAGGCGATCAAAAAAAACCTACAGTTTTAATAGTGGAAGACAATTCCGACGTAAGGCTTTATATTACAGAGGAAATTAAAAATGAATACCACATCCTGGAGGCGGAAAACGGGAAGGAAGCCCTTGTGCTGGCTAAAAAAAGTAACATCGACCTCATTGTCAGCGATATTATGATGCCGGAAATGGACGGACTTGAGTTGTGTCAACAAATCAAAAGTAACCTCGAAACCAGTCACATTCCAATCATTTTACTAACCGCCCGTACCACCGACGATTACAAGCTGAAAGGCCTTGAGATTGGCGCCGACGATTATGTTTTCAAACCGTTTAATGCCACCATACTTTCGGCCCGGATAAAAAACCTGATTGACACCCGCAAACTCCTGAAACAGCGGTTTAGCAAAGAACTTTCCATTACACCTAAAGAGGTAACAGTTACTTCACCTGATGAAAAATTCCTGACAAAAGCGCTTGAAATTGTAGAACAATACATTTCCGATTCCGGTTTTAATGTTGACCGGCTGGTGGAAGAAATCGGAATGAGCCGCTCGGTTTTTTACAGGAAACTGAAAAACCTAACCGGCCAAAGTGCCAACGATTTTATAAAAATTATCAGGCTGAAACGTGCTGCACAAATTTTAAGGCAGAATAAACTCACCATTTCAGAAGTGTCTTACGAAGTAGGCTTCAATGATCCGCAATATTTCAGCAAATGCTTTAACAAACAATTTGGGAAAACTCCGTCACAGTTTGTGGCCGAAACGGCCTCCATGAATTAATCTCGCGGATGGCGCGAAATTCAAATCGCAAAGCAATAAATAAACAATTCAATCCCCCATTGTCATATGGCGAACCCCTGTGCCCTTTTCTTAATATTCGGTTTAACTGGCACAAAATTCCATCTCATTGATACAATTCTCCACAACCGCCCGGAGAGGATCCGGTAATTTTACATGGTTAAAAAATGAAATACAATTCATTCATTAAAATCAATAAACTATGAAGAAAATTTACTTTTTTCGAACAATTTTAACCGGGTTAATCCTCCTCATTACTTTGTCGGGAATGACCCAGGTTACGCTGAGTGCCGCGGATGATGGTACAGCCAGGAAAGAAATTCCTGAAGAAAGCATCAACACCAAACATGCAACTAACATTTTTGTATGGAAAACCGACACCACGGAAGCCATTGCTTTTGTGAAGTTTGAAATTGGCAGGTTCCAGGGGAAAATTGTATCTGAAGCCATTTTCTCTACACGTGCTGCTATGAAAGCAGGAAAAACAATGACCGTAAAACTGACCAAAGTAGCCAGCTCCGATTTTACGCGCGATTCGCTTACCTGGAGTAACAAACCGGGAACCAGCGACGAACTGGCAACGGTTGAACTTATTGATAATTCAGCCAGGAAGGAATATACGCCCAATGGCACAAAACTGGCAGATTACATCAACGAAGCGCTGGCTCAGGGGAAACAGTACATCGCATTTGGTATTCAATTCAAATCCGGCGACGGAGGCGAGTTTTCCTGGGCAGGTGGTAAAGGCGACGGTTCTTACGGCCCTCAGCTTGCTTTAACTTTTGATGAAGGATTCAATTACTGGCCGGTGGCCGACGGGGTTGCATTTAAGGAAAATGCAGACACCACGGCGTTTTGGAAAGGAAATACCAATATTTACATTTGGAAAACCGACACCACAGAAGCCATTGCCTTTGTAAAATTCAGCCTGCCGGGCTTTGCCAATAAAACAGTAACCTCGGCGGAGTTTTCCACCCGTTCCGATATGAACGACGGTAAAACCATGACCGTAGCGCTTTTGGATGCCAAATCAACAGCGTTTTCCCGTGAAACGGTTACGTGGGACAACAAACCTGGAACCGGTGCTGAACTTGCTACAGTTTTGCTGGATGATGACTCCGGACGAAAAATGTATATCCAAACCGGAACAAAACTCATTGACTACATTAACGGCGTTTTGGCTTTAGGAAAAGAAGATATTGCCTTTGCCCTGAAATACAAAAGCGGCGACGGAGGCGATTTTAAATGGATGGGTGGAAAAGGCGACGGATCTTATGGCCCAATGTTAAAAGTTACGGAAGGAATTGCTGTTGCCGGTTACGCTTCCGACGACGGATTTGCTACCCAGAATCATCCCGATTCAACGGCCAATGCATTTGCCAACACCAATATTTTTGTATCCAAATCTTCCGATACAACCGAACAGGTAGCCTATGTCAAATTCAACATCAGCGCTTTTGCCGGCAGAACGGTTGAAAACGTGAAATTTTCAACCCGTTCCGACATGAACGAAGGTACTACCATGACCGTTGGATTGCACAAAACCGGAACGGATTTTACCCGGTCTGAGTTGACCTGGAATAACCGCCCGGCTGTTGGCACTGAAGTGGCCACAGTGGTTATGGAAAAAGGTTCTGCCCGCAGGTACTGGGTATCAACCGGAAATGCTCTGGTTGACTATGTCAACGAAAAACTGCGGACTGGCGCTGAAGAAATCGCATTTGCCCTAAAATACAAAGAAGGCGACGGTGCAGATTTCAAATGGTGCGGAGGTAAAGGCGACGCGACATACGGACCGCTGCTCGAAATGGAGTTCGGCTATGGATTCAATTCCTACGCTGTTGACGACGGTTCGGGCTTCCAGGAAAATCCGGATACAACTGCCTTCTGGAAAAACAATACAAACATTTTTATTTACAAAACTGACACAACACAGGGGATTGCCTACGTCAAATTTGATGTAAGTGCGCTGGCCGGTAAAGCCATTGCCAAAGCTACCTTTTCTACACGTGCTGCTATGAAAGCCGATGGAAAAACAATGACGGTATCGCTGGTCGAATCAAAAGGCACAAATTTTACCCGCAATGAACTTACCTGGAACAGCAGGCCGGCAACCGGAGCAGAACTGGCTACCGTGGTAATTGAGCGTTCTTCTGCCCGCAAAGATTATATTCCGGTGGGAACCAAACTCGTGGATTACATCAATGGCAAACTTGTCGCCATGGAACCCGAAGTGGCTTTTGCCATTAAGTTTAAGGAAGGCGATGGCGGCGACTTTAGCTGGTGCGGCGGAGCCGGCGACGGTGCGTATGGCCCGCAACTGGTTATGGACCTGGTTAAACCGGTTTCCATCGATACCATTACCGTTATTGAAGATGCCTACGCACTGGAAGCTTATCCTGATTCTGTTGGCGAAGGCGTTGCCGATATGCAGATTGGCCGCGACGATGCTGGAAATGCCGGCAAGGAAACCTTCCTGAAATTCCCGCTGGATGATAAAGAGTATCCGGTAGGAATGGCAACCTTGGTTTTAAAAGGAGCTTTATTTGATGGAAATCCGGAACAACCGGAAAAAATTACTGTTGTGGTCGCGGGCACATCAAATGCCTGGGGAGAAGACTCACTGAAGTGGACCAACAAACCCGCAGAGGAATCAGAAATTCTGGTTACCTACGATATAACTGAAAGCGCCAACCATCATTTTACAAGCGATGCGCTGACGCATTATGTAAACGATGTGATTCGTGCCGGAGGTACCGAAATTAGTTTTGTTCTGAAAGGGAAAGACGACACCGGCGCAAACCGCGCATGGGTTTCCGGTAAAGAATGGGTTCCGGGAATGATGATCCTGGATTATACAGTTGCGCCTCCGGTTCAGGAAGGGAATGTAATTGAAGATGCCTATGTTTCGCAGGTGGAAGCCGAACGCGGAAACAATTATGGCAGCGAAGCCGACCAGCATCTCATTAAAGATGATGCTAACGAAAGCAGCAAATGGATCTATTTTAAATACGATTTGAGCAAAGCTTACGATAATCCGGTTTCTGCAACCCTGAAACTTTATGGTTCCATTCACAATACGGCTACCGAAATAACAGAATTCGATTACCAGATATTCGCTGCAAATAACAATAACTGGTCGGAAGACACGCTAACCTGGAACAATAAACCGGGTGTAGGAAATTCTGTTTTACTTGAAGGATCCCTTGTTGCTACAGGCGCGTGGTACGAATTGAGTTCGCCGGCATTCAGCAAATTTATTGCTGATGCAGTGAAAGACGGAAAAGAACAGATTACGCTTGTGGCCAAAGGAAAAGATGCAACACCCGGAAACCGGGCATGGATTTCAGGCAAAGAATGGCGGGCCAGCTCGCTCATTATCAACTATGAGCCGCAGGTGGAAGCCCCGGTATTCAATCCAAAACCCGGAGAATTTATTGCCAGCGTTGATGTTGAAATTCAGACTGCTACACCTAACGCAACCATCTTTTACACGACCGATGGCACTGAACCGTCAGATGCATCAACTGAATATACCGGCAAAATAACGCTGAACGAAACATCCACCCTGAAAGCCATTGGATATGCCGGCGAGTTGAAGCCGAGTATCGTGGCTTCCGGAGAATACATTGTCCACCCGGTGGGCGTGCCTGAATTCTTCCCGTCGCCGCTGGTAACTTACACCGATGACAATCCGCCGGTGGTCCTCATTACTGTTCAACCTGACAATGCTGTTATTTATTATTCCGACGATGGCAGCGACCCCGCAACACCATATCCTGATGGCGGTATTCCAATTTCGCAAACCACAACCATCAGGGCACAGGCATATACAGCCGATGGTACTTACTCAAGTGACATCGTTGAGGCAACTTATATTGTGGAAGCCACGGTTGAAGGTATTGGTGTAGGCCCGGGCGGAGTGGGTTATCCCGACAATTCCATTTCAGGCCAGCCCGAAAACACGTTGTGGTTAATGGCCGACAAACTGAGCGGATTAAACGATGGCGATCCGGTTTCAGTCTGGCAAGACCAGTCGGGCAATGGCAACGATGCCACCGACGTTTATGCCGGCACCCAGCCAGCCGACTATCATAAAACCATTGAAGCTGCACCTGTTTTTGTTTCCAGCGGAGTAAACAACGATATGCCGGCAGTAAATTTTGGCCCCATTGAGGGGCGTGATCCGGCCATCGGAGCATTGGCTATTCCTGACGAAATGAACGGGAAAGAAGGATTCGACGGAATGGGAGGCATGTCGCTTTGGTTGGTATTGAAACGAAACACTGTGGTGAGTGATTTTACAGCCATCGTAGAAAAACGTAATTTTTACCAGGGTCCCGAAGAAAACGCCTGGGTGCTGCAGTACAACGGTGGCGGTGGTCCGGATGAGTTCAACTTTGAAATTCGCAAGGAAGACCGGCTCGTAACCAACGGCCAGGCCATTACCGACAACGAAAACACCTACATAATTGGTACCGATTTGAGGGCATTCGACCGGGTTACATTCTGGAAAAACGGCGCGCTTGGAGCGTCCATGAATTATTCCAAACCCATTAACTATATTGCCGCGCCGCTCGTAATAGGGAACGCACTGAAAGACAACCTGGCAGAGGTTATTTTCTTCAAAAAAGAACTGAATCAGCCCCAAAAAGTTATCGTTCAAAATTACCTGGCTGCAAAATATCAAATTGCACTTTCCGGCACGGGAGCATCAGATGTACCTAACATCTATGCACATGACGTTTACACCAACGAGGTTATTGGTGTTGGAAAAGCAAACTACGGGGCAGTTGCCGAAAGTCACCTCGCCTCCTCGGGCGGTGCGCTTCAACTGGAAGCAGTGGGTTCAACTTTCGAAGCTGGTGAGTTTGTATTTGCCGGTCACAACGGAGCTGCAAACAGCGACGATAATGCCTCGAAAACCTGGGCCCGCCGTTGGTTTATCCAGAAATCGGAAGGTGCCGGAGTGGATATAAAACTGGGCTTCGACTTTGCCGCTGCCGGCCTTTCAACACCGGCATCAGTTGATGGTTATGCGGTGTATTATTCAGCCGATGGACAGGAGTTTGCGGCACTGGAAACAGCCGGAACCATGGAAGGGGATGTGATGGTATTCACAATTGCCGCAGTAGAAAACGGTTTTTATGTATTGAGTGCCGGTCCGGTTACCGGGACTCGTTCATTTAATGACATGAGCGGATTGGTTAACCTGTACCCGAACCCGACTACCAATGGCGCCAATGTGGTGATTAACAATGCGGTTTCCGGAATATTCAAAATTAACATTCACAACATGACCGGAAGCGTTGTACGCCAGATGGTTGCCAGCAAACCAGCCGGCCCGCATACAGAACGGTTCAGTGTGGCCGATCTTGCACCCGGTGTTTACATCGTAGAAGTTATACAAGGAAATAACCGTGCCTTAAAACGGTTGGTTAAAAATTGACAATAGTACTTAAATGAAACAGAGATGTGCCGCATAAATGCGGCACATTCTGTTTAAAACATTAATGCAAAAAACTTATGTTTAAAATACGAATTCAATATGGATTCCTTCTACTTTTGCTTATTGGCATTAGTGTTTCAGTGGAGGCACAAACCAGACGAATTTCAGGAACAGTAACAGAAAGGAATGGACAACCCATTCCCGGAGCAACTGTTTTGGTTAAAAACACACAAATTGGAACGGTTACCAATATGGACGGAAATTATTCACTGGATGTTCCTTCAGGCAACAACGTTCTGGTATTTAGCTTTGTAGGGCTAAAAACAGAAGAAGTGGAAATTGACAACCGATCCGTAATCAATATCACCATGCAAACCCAGTCGGTTGATTTGGATGAATTAGTTGTTGTGGCTTACGGTACCCAAAAAAAACGTGATGTGATTGGTTCGGTGGCATCGGTAAAAAGCGAAGAACTGGCGCGTATTCCCACTACTACGTTCGACCAGGCTTTGCAGGGAATGGCAGCCGGTGTGCAGGTTACCAGTAGCAGTGGGGTTCCCGGTTCGCCGGTTTCCATAAAAATACGGGGAATCAGCTCCATATCGTCAGGCACCGATCCGTTATGGATAGTGGACGGAATGCCCATCTATTCCGGCGGCGGACTCGAACGCACCCAGGGTTCAACCGGCCAGTCGCCCATGTCGCTCATCAACCCAAACGATATTGAATCCATTGAAGTACTGAAAGACGCCGCAGCAACGGCAATCTACGGGTCGCGGGCATCCAACGGTGTCATCATCATCACAACAAAACAAGGTACAAAAGGCAAAGGTTCCACAACGATTGATTACAAATTCGGTGTAGCCGATTTAGTGAGAAAAGCTGAAGATGTAGGTTTTACCAACACAATGGAATGGTTCGGTTTGGTTGAAACAGCCCGCAGAAACTCCAATAACGGAGAAGAAAATCCGTTTCGCCCCAACGACATTCTGGCATTTTTCCCCGAACCGCGCATGGAACTCAACCGCAACGAAGCATTGACTATCAATACCAACTGGTTCGATGAAATTCTACAAATCGGAAATTTTCATGAAGTGAATTTATCAAGTACCTGGGGATTTGAAAGAGGTGCGTTTTATGTTTCCACCAACTACCGCAAAGATATCAGTGTATTAAAAAGCAACGAATTCGAGCGTTTTTCAGGCAGGGTGAACATCGATTTTGAACCGGTAAAAAACTTTAAGGTGGCCTCGCGCATCAGCTTTTCCTACACCAACAACGACCGTGTAAAAACAGCCGTTGGCGGCGCTGTAGGACAAAGCGGTGGCGGCACACAGGGAGGATTCGGACGGGCCAATCGCCAGGCTTTACCCTGGTTTCCAATTTATGATAATTCGTACGGTCACGGCTACTGGAATCCACTCTCCGGAAACAACCTTGTGGCCGGCATCGATAAAGACCTGACCATAGACCAGGTAAAAAATTACCGCTCCATTGGCGGACTGTTTTTTGAATACCTCATCCCAAAAATTGAAGGATTATCATTAAAATCGGAAATCACTTATGACTTCATTCAGAATAATTCTGTTTTCTGGATAACCGATATTTTACGTGAAGAAGGTTCCTATGCTTCAGAGCAGGCAGTAACGCGCCTGAGCATCAATTACAACCTTTTTGCCAGTTACGTGCGGCAATTTGGCGAGAATCATTTTGTTTCGGCGGTTGCCGGAACCGAATCGCAGCGCACCAGTGCCTACACCCGGCAACTGGAAGGCCAGAACCTGAAAGGAACGTATAAACAGATTGGCAGGCCCGACGATATGCTAAGCATGTTTGGCGGCCTGGGTGGCGAAAAATACCTGAGGGCTTTTTTCGGGCGGGCCGATTACAAATTTAAAGACCGCTACCTGGCTGGCGCAAGTTTCCGTCGCGATGGCATTTCAAATTTTGAACCCGAATTTCGCTGGGGAACATTCACCGCTTTTTCAGCCGGATGGATTCTCACTGAAGAAAACTTTCTGAAAAATTTTAAACCCCTGAATTTTCTGAAAATCAGGGGGAGCTTCGGCCAAACCGGCAACGAAAATATTCCGGCAAATAAAACGGAAACTACTTACAGCGTAAGCACCGGAAGCCGTTATGGCACACAGGATCTAATCAGTGCCGGAACGCGGGTAAGCAACATCGGTGTTCCTTCGCTTACCTGGGAAACCACCAACAATATTGATTTTGGATTCGATTACGGTTTCAGCAACAACCGCGTTTCGGGTTCGGTGGCTTACTACTATCAAAATGTAACCGACATGTTGCTGGCATCGAGCCTTCCACCCTCGGCAGGTGTGGCCGGCGGACAAATCTGGAGCAACATTGGCGACATGAAAAACCGCGGTTTCGAATTCAGCATTAAATCAGTCAACTTCGACAAAAACAGGTTCAACTGGACGACCGATTTCAACATAACAACCAACTCGAACAAAGTAACCCGGCTCACGCCCGAGCTTGACGTTTCGGGAAAAGGCATTGGCGGAACAACGCGCGCCGTTACAGGTGAAAGCTTATGGACATTTTTTATGCCCGAATATGCAGGGGTGGATCCTGAACGCGGGGTAAACCTGATTTATGAAATTGATGTGGACCACTACAATGCCACAGGTGAAACCGTAAAAACAGGGCGGGTTATTCCTGCCACCAACAACAACCTCTCAAATCACCGGGTATTGCTGACAGGGAAAACAAGCATTCCCAAATGGTATGGAGGGCTGAACAATACCTTTAAACTGGGCAATTTCGATGTCAGCATGCTTATCTCATTTTCCGGCGGAGACTATTTTTACGACTACGAAGAGCAGCGCACAACCGATGTTCAATACGGACAAGTAGTGCTTCGTAAAGACATGATTGGCAACACCTGGACTCCGGAAAACCGCGATGCCAAATACCCTGAACTGCGCTGGCAGGGCAGCTACCCCTGGGACTGGGATCCCGAAGCACCAACCAACGATCCGCTCGCACCAAACGGGAAAGGCGATTGGGTGGAACGGCCGGGGAACTACAAAAACGAACAGTACAACTTTTCAAAATACCTGTATAAAGCCGATTTTGTAAGGCTGAAAAACCTGATGGCCGGCTACACCATTCCTGCGGAATTAACACGGAGGGCAGGCATCTCAAACCTGAGGATGTTTGTGTCGGGAACAAACCTTTTAACCTGGACACCGGAATACAAAGGCTGGGACCCTGAAACACAAGGGGTAAATTTGCCTCCGCTGAAATACCTGACTTTTGGTGCAACTGTAACTTTTTAAAAGGGAAAATTATGAGAAAGATATTTAATACGATAAAGTACGCGTTGGTACTGATTATATTGTTGAGTGCAGTTTCCTGCAACAATGAGGAATTTTTTAAACTGACCAATCCGCCTGAATTTCCCTGGCTGAATGTAAACCAACTTGAAATGGCTGCAGTAACACCTTATCACCTCACTTTTGGTTCCGACTGGGGTAGCTACTGGCAAAATTACTGCCTGCTTACCGATTGCATGTCGGATTACATTTATCTGCTTCCCAATACATCGGCTGATATTCCATATTCCGAAATGTATTACCGCACAACCGATGTTCGGACCGGAAAAACCGACGGTATGTTTAACGATATTTACCAAACGATTGGCGCCTGCAATGCCGCTCTCGATTTTTATGCTGAAAACGACAATGTTCCTTTTCCCAATCCAACGGAAAACGAAATGGCCAACCTCACCAGAATCAAGGGAGAACTCCATTTTATGAAAGCTTTTGCCTATTTTATTGCGGCAAAGGTTTTTGGTCCCGATCCCTCATCTCCTGATTTTGAAACCCTCGATGTACTGCCCCTTCGGCGGGAATTTCCGAAAGATATCGAGCAGGCCAACAAAGTGGAATTCGGCACAGCAAGCGAAGTTTACGACATTATTCTGGAAGAACTGGAACAGGCAAAAATGCTGCTTCCTGAACAGTTTATTGCGGGAGTCCATCATCCGTCTTACCAATATGGACGGGCCAATAAAATGGCCGCCTCGTTTTTGCTGATGCAGGTTTATTTTCAATTGGGTGATGTACAAAATGCATTAAACGAGTGCAACTTCATTATTAACAGCGGATACTTTGCCCTCGACCAGGCCCCGCTGGAGGCATTCAGCCACAGCGATCCGGAAAAAGGTAACGAAGTGATTTGGTATGCTTTGTACTACGATGATGTGAAACAATCCATTGCCAAGGTTTTTACCAGTATGACCAAAAGCCACTACACGGCAGTAAACGGCGGCAGGGGCGAAAGTTGGAGCCGCTGCCCCTGGAACCAGTTTTGTATGAGTCACGAAGCTGCCCGGTATATCGGTTGGATGAACGAAAACCTGGAAGAAACTGAAGAAGCCAGAAATGACAAGCGGTACACACAGCTTTACTACCGTTTGGAAGGGAATAACGGAGATCCACAGGCTGATCCAACGATTTACGAAACACAATATGCACACATCAAACAACCTTACATTTGGGGCGATAAATATTTTCGTGGTGTTGACGGACGCTACACAAATGTTCCGGTTATGCGGCTGGCCGAAGTTTACCTCACAAGAAGCATACTCCGGCTGAAAACAGGAGATGCCAGTGGTGCGCTGGCTGATTTAAATAAAATTCGCGAAAGAGCCGGCCTGCAGCCACTCAACGAAGTATCAGAAGAACTTATTGACAGGGAACGAATAAAAGAACTGGCATTTGAGGGCGATCGGTTTGCCTGGTTACAGGCAATGCAAAAACCCATTGGTCCCGGCGACCGCGAAAATGTGCAGCCCATTCAGCCGCCCTACAACCAGTTATTCTGGAAAATTCCTCAACTGGAACTCGATATGCAGAATCAAAACGAATAAAAAAAGTTGGCAATGAACAAGATATTGAAGACAAAAACGATAATGGGAATGGCTCTTTTGATTTTTGTGATTTTTTCCTGCAAAGAAGAAGAAGAGGTAATACCACGACCAAAACTTACTGTGGAAACTGTCAATCCTTCGGCTTACGGAGCAAGTGACGGGTCCGTCGACTTAACCATTGAAGGGCTGGAAAACACTCCCTATGAAATTTTCTGGAGTAACGGGGCAACCACCGAAGACATTTCTGGGCTGAAGGCAGGAAATTACGCAGTAAAAATCATTTACCTCGACAAGGCTGTTGCCAACCGGGCGACAAAACTTACCGACCCAGCCCCCACTCCGCTCAACCTGAATTTTTCAGTAGAACAACCTTCTGTTTGGGGCTACAAAAACGGAAAAATTACCCTTTCCATTTCCAACGGTGTGGAACCTTATTCGTTTTTATGGAGCACCGGGGCAACCACACAAACCCTTGAAAAGGTAAAAGCCGGAACTTACTCCGTTACAGTTACCGATTCCAATCCGCACGGAGCGGTATCAACTTCAGGAACGGTGGTGGTGGAGCAACCCGAATTTGTGTGCGGACGCGACAGCCTCATGGACGTGGATGGATTTAAATACCCTACTGTTGCCATTGGCGACCAGTGCTGGACGGCGGTAAATATTCGCACCATTCACAAACCGGGCTGGAATCCTGATGATGCCACCCTTGACGAAGCGGAATACCTTATTGACGGCAGATTCTGCGAAGCGCTGAAATGCAACGGACCGTTAGGTGCCCATTACACATGGGAGGCGGCTGTAAACGGAGAACACTCCGGAGGAATCGTGCAGGGAATTGCACCCGAAGGCTGGCATATTCCCAGCCGCGATGACTGGAAAAAGTTTAACGACTGGCTTCGCATAGACGGGAACGGTGGCCCGGGTCCCAATGTGCCCAACAAAATCAGAGGCGAAGACAGCTCGTCGGGCTTTGACGCTTTGTACGCCGGGAACTGGGGATATGGCGTTTTTACAGGAGAATTGGCGGCTTTCTGGTCATCAACCGAATTGCTGGATGCGGAGGGGAATTCAACCGGGAGAGCTTACTACAGGCTGGTTAATCCGTTGCCTTTGTTGGGCGAAGGTCATGACATTATTGAAAAAGGACTCAGCATAAGATTGATAAAAGATTAGATACTTCACCTATGTAAAAAACCCGGTTAGCGGCTTGAAGCTGCTTTCCGGGTATTTTTTCAAATTTCAGGACTATGACAAACAGGCTTCGGGTAGGTTTAATCCTGCTTTTATTTGTATTCAACGGTTTAAGTGTGAATGCGCAGTTGGAAACTACGCGTCCCGGAGTTTGGATGACCTATTACAACGGAAAAGACCTGAAGAAAGATTTTACCGATATGAAAAACCACGGCGTAGATGCCGTTGAGGTGGGAATATGGGGAATTGAAGGAAACAGCCGGGCCAATGAAGTGCTGAAGGCTGCCCGGGAAACCGGTATGGAAATTATCATTGGCCTCCCGGAAGTAAGTGAAGAAGCATTTAATTTCCCGGAGGATAGCGTGGAAAGGGCGGTTATGCTGGGCGGCGCATACCAGGGAAAAGCCATCGACCGGTTCCGGTTTACTTTCACCCCTGAAAAACACACCATAACCATTGAATCGCCCGTGTATGACAGCACCAATTGTTACGGAAACATTGGACGCTATTTTATGGGACTCACTCCGGTAAAAGCCGAGGTAATCGTTAAACAGGCCGGTTTTGATGGCCTCCAGCACCTGAAAATCATTGAGGCAAAAATTACTCCTGAAAGGGAACATTTCTGGAATATGTCATTCGACCTGACGGGTATTGAAGGCGATTTGGAGAATGTATTGCTAGCTGTTTACTGGATTTCTGAAGGAACGCGCGATTACTGGATATTTGGCGATGCAGTGTCCCTTTTTTCCGAAGGATTTAAAAACCGATTGGAAAAAGAAATCAGAGCGGTAGTTAATTCCTGGAAAGCAGCCAATGACGGCATCTTTCCCGAAGAGATCATTGCCATCCGCTACGGCGATGAATGTTTCCACCTGAGCGGCCACCTCAATTCCGAAGCCTGCTCTTTTCCGGTTTGGGATTACTCGGAAAGCGCAGTGAAAAAATTCAAAGAAACTTTTACCGGTGAGATTCCTCGGGGAGTGGGTTTTACCGATATGTTCGGGCACGAAGCGTATGCAAAATGGATATACAATTTTCATGAAGCGGCTGCACAATCGGTGAAGTTTGTCAAACAGTGTTTGCAGAAGGAAGGTGTGGGCCATTTGCCGGTTTTTAGGAATACCACACGCATGAACATTTTCGATGTGCTCAACGATTACGACGGCTCGGGCCAGGAAATGCTGTCAAAGGCTTTCGATTTCCTGCACCTTGACCCATATCCGGTTAATAGCAACGGGTACGATGAAAGAACCATTCCGCGCGATATGATCTACATGGAAGGTTTTTCGCGAAGGTTTAGCAAACCCATGGTTCCATGGCTGCAGGCCCATGTTTACGGACATTTGCAGCACCCGTCACCCGAACACATTTCGAAAATGATGGAACAGCAAAAGCAGTTTCCTTTGCGATCCATCATTTGGCTTGGTTACGGATATGAAAAATCGGGAAACACATTTCCTGCAAGTAATCCCGCTTCGTGGGAAAGAGCCAAAGAGGAGCATGCAACATTCAAAACATATAAACATCCGGAAAACAATGCTGATTTTGCTGTTATCAGACCTTACACCGCCCGAAGTGTAAGAGGGATTGACCACTTCACTGCCGACCGTTTTTTGACTGACTACCTGCTGGAAATTGCCGTTTTTGATTTTAATCTGAAATACGACGCATTTGAACCGTTTGATTGTTCTGAAATTCAACCTGAAAAATTGAAAAAGTATCCGTTTGTAGTTGCTGAATTGGGCATCATCAGTGAAAAAACACTGCAGCCATTTCTGGAAATACAAAAACCCTGTTTGCTGATTATTGCCGGTGCTGAGGCTGAAACAAGAGGCTCCTCATTGCAAAACCTTGGAATATCAAAGATTATTTCAGGCGAAGAAATCGGGGAGGGCAATAGTCATTCAAAAATTGCTTTGATGAATGCTGCTGCTCAAGTTGAATTGGAATACAATTCAAAAATTCTTTTTTATAAAAACAACCAACCGGCTGCATGGGAAAAAGAGAATCGGATAGTGATAATGCAACTGCCCGAAGAAAATCCAACTGAATTTGCCAAAGAAATGTTGGAACGACTGGTTTCAAAACTGACTGACTGAGTAGTCAATAAAAAACTCTGACGCAATTCTCTTGAATTTATCCAGGTGTTAAGATTTGCTCTCGTTAATTTCTTTCATTTTCAAAAAATTCAGTGGTTTCATAACTGCTATTTCTGAATTTCTGTAATCTTTTATATTTCGTGTAATAATGGCGTCTAATCCACTAATAGTTAATGCTGAAGAATATTGAACGGAGTCTTCAAAGTCTTTGAAGTCATTTTTTAGAGCTTGTATCACTTCTTTCTTCGTTGTTCCGATAATTTCAGTCATCTCAGTTAGCGTTTCTATTACTTCAAGTGCTTTTGTATGTCCCAAAAACTTTCTTACGATATAGTAAATGTTGTTTATACTCAGGGCTGATAAAAACAAAATAACCTTGCCCTTTTCTCTGAGATCAAAAAGCTCACTTGCAGGATTTGCATGTGGTTCCCTGTCTGTAAAAAAGTCAATGACTACATCTGAATCTATAAACAGTTTAAACGCCATATTTTTTTGATAATTCTTCGGTTAAAATTTGTTTATAGTCAAGATTTTCATTGGTATTGATTATCCCTCTTAGTTTTCTAACCTTAGCAGAGATCTGCTTTGGTTTAATTTTCCTCCTGTTCACGGTTATCAATTTAAAGTAATTTTCAACCATTTCAGAAAGACTTAGTCCTTTTTCTTTGGCGTATTCTTTA